>CAZIFP010000081.1:0-11342 GCA_964538105.1 uncultured Bifidobacteriaceae bacterium | reverse complement strand
CGGCCATGAAATCGTTTTGACCAACCGCACGGCGCAGATGGTGTTTGACGTGGATTCGGCGCAGGCGGAAATCAACGGCGTGAACGTGCGGCTGTCGTTTCCCGTGGCGAGCGTGAAGGGCGTGCCGTTCATCGCACAACTGGATCTGGACAAGACCATCCGCCCGCTGCTGTATCCCTCGCGCTATGTCACGCCGAAAAAAATAACGACCATCTGCCTCGATCCCGGCCACGGCGGCAAGGACACCGGCAACCGCGTGGGCGGCACTTTTTTCGGGCACAGCGAAAAAACCTACACGCTCGCGCTGGCGCTGGAGTTGCGCGACCAGCTCAAACGCGCGGGCTTCAATGTCATTTTGACGCGCAGCAAGGACGTGTATGTGGATTTGCCCCTGCGCCCGGACATTGCCAACCAGCACGGCGCGGACTTGTTCGTGAGCCTGCATTTCAACGCCACCCAGGCCGGCAAAAATGAAGTCGAGGGGCCGGAGACGTATTGCATCACGCCGGTCGGCGCGGCGTCGTCCAACGCGCAGGGCGAGGGCGGCGACTATGGAGCGACTACGGCGAACCGCTCGGAATATCAAAGCCTGCTGCTCGCGTATCAGATGGAAAAATCGCTCGTGCGAAACCTGGGCGTGGAGGATCGTGGCGTGCGGCGTGCGCGGTTCGCGGTTTTGCGCGATGCGGAAATGCCCGCGATTCTGATCGAGGGCGGCTACATGACGCATCCCAGCGAGGGCAAAAAGATTTTTGACGCGGCCTACCGTAAACAGATGGCGGCGGCCATGGTAAAGGGAATTCTGGCCTATCAGAAGCTCACGGTTCCGGTGGTTCCGCCGCCGGTCGTGGCAATAAATCACTCAAGCACAAAACCCGCCGGAGCTGCCGGTCGCTTCCAAAATTAAAATTGGGCGCGCAACCGGATTCAATCAGGACCGGCTCTGATACAGCGCCACCAGCGCGGCACCGATGGCCTGGGACATTTCGCCAAGTTGGGCCGGGACAATCTCCAGCGACTTGCGCTGCGCCGGCCACAGATATGGCAGAGCCGTTTCGCGGACGGTGTGCAGATAGTGTTCGCGAAATTCCAGCGTGGTCGTTTCATGATCCATCAGGCCGCCGCCGATGATCACGATGCCCGGATCGAGCAGGGTCACTAGATTCGCGACGTGAAAACCCATGGCGCGCGCTTGAAAATCGAAAATCTCCAGCGCCAGCGCATCCTTTTTCTGGGCGCGACCGCGCAGCGACAAAACTTTTTCCTTCATCGGCGCGGTGGAGGTGGCGAGTTCGTGACCGGGATGTTTTTTTAATTTTTCAGCCAGCAGCCGCGGCAGGCCGGCGATGGTGGTGTAGGGTTCGACGCAGCCCCAGTTCTTGCCGCAGCCGCACGGAATCTGTTCGCCGCCGAGACCGAACAGATGCAGCGGCGCCGCCATATGCGCGGTTTCCATGGCGGTGAGCGTTTCGCCGGTCAGCGGCAGGCCGTCCGCGCCGACGAACGCGCTGCCCAGGCCGGAACCGGGCATGAGCATCAACACCGACAACTTGCGGTCGCCGCGCGCAATCCGCGCCTCGGCCACGCCGCCGCAATGACCGTCGTTGCTCATGGTCACCGGCAACGTCCGGCCGGCGTGCTTCGACAGGGCGGCGCTGTAATCGGAACGAACGTCCCAGCCTGCAAAATTCGCTGGCAGATTCGCTGCCCGGCCGAGGACGCCGTAACTTTCATACGGCCCGGGAATCGCCAGTCCGACGCCGGCGACCTGTGACCATTGCAAATCGTTTTGGGCAAGAAAATCACCGACGCCCGCAAACCAGGAGGCGATAACCGCCTCGCGGCCCTGGTCGGAACTCGTTGGCCGCTGCAAAACTTTGGTGCTGACGGCCTCGCCGTTGTCGCGGACGGCGGAAAACTTGGAGGTGGTGGCGCCGCTGTCCGTGCCGATATAAATGCCCTGCATTGTCTTAATCATGTTATAAAAAACGACCGGTTAAAATTGGTGCGGCGTCCAGTAAATCGCGTTGCCGCCGAAAAGTAAATTCTTATCCGGTGATGGCGGCAGGTTCTGCTTGGCAAGCGCGGATTTAACCGGTTAGCTGGTCGCCATGAGCATTGCGACCAAAACGGGCGATGGCGGCACGACGGGCTTGATGTATAACCGGCGCGTCCCGAAAACCCACGCGCGCGTGGAAGCCTACGGCACGGTGGATGAATTGAACGCGGCGCTCGGCCTGGCGCGGGCAACGGCCACGGAAGATTTTGTGCGCGACAATTTGTTTTTAATTCAAAAAAACCTGGTGGACTTGATGGGCGAATTGAGCGTGACGCCGGAAGATTTGCCGCGCTATGCGAAGGACGGCCATCTGTTGGTGACGCCGGCCATGACGGCGAAGCTCGACGCGCTCGTGAAAGAAATTGAGGCGCAGAAAATCAGCTTCAACGGCTGGGCCACGCCGGGCGCAACGAAAAATTCTGCCGCGCTCGACGTGGCGCGCACCGTCTGCCGCCGCGCCGAACGCCGCGTGTGCGCGTTGCATGAGGCGGGCGAATTGAAGAACGCGGAAATCATCATCTACCTCAACCGCCTGTCCGATCTGCTGTGGCTTTTCGCGCGCTGGGTGGAGACCAAGGCCGGTTAAAAACCCGCCACAAAATTTTTCCGGCTCTGGTGGTTTTTCAAACACAGATTCTCACGGCTTCAACCGTTGAAAATCAATCCGCCGGACATAGCCTGTGTCATTTTCGACGATAATCAGGTTGCCCTGGTTGTCCATCGAGACGGAACGCAATTGGCCGAACTTGTAGCCGGGCGGGTTGTTGTAGAACCACTGGCCGTCGCCCGCATGGGAGTCGGCGTAACCATTGACGAAGATATGAATCAAGCCCGCCGTGTCCACATAGAGAAATTGGGCGCCGTAATCTGTAGCCAGAAAGTAACCGCCGGTGGGCGGCTGCCAGACCCCGCGAACTCCATAAAGGCTGTTGGTAAGCGCCAGCGAGCCGTCCACGACGAGGTTGGTGCCGGCAGTTTCCGGGGTGCCAAACAGGAGCGTTCGCGCACCGCCGTTGGTGGCCACCAGCCAGACGCTGTTGTCGCTGCGGTCGGTGGCGACAATGTTGGTGCCACTGATGATGATGTTGCCAAGGTCTGTGAAATCACTGTTCAGGTTCACGACACCGCCGCCGGGAGTCCACTGCCGCAGATGGCTGCCGGAACAATAATAAACGAGCGATTCATCATCTTTCACCCACAACCCGCGGCCGCCGCTGATGCCCGCGCTGTGGGTGTCGGTAAAGAGCGTGGTCATCATGCCGTTGGTGTCCAGCCGGCGCACCTTTGCGTTACCGGTGTCCAGCACATAAACCGTGCCGTCACCGCGCACCCACAGGCCATTTGGTGTATTCATCGCGACGGCCGTGGCATTGGTTGTATAGTCCGGGCCGATGCCAATGGCGTGCGTGCCAGCGACGGTGTGGATGCGGCCGTCCGGCGTGACTTTCAGGACGGCATCGCTGTCCTTGTCCACGATGAACACATTGCTGAAATTATCTTCCATCGCAAAGTGCGGGCGCGAGAGCGCGGCATTGGTGGCGTAGCCGCCTTCAAAACTTGGCTGCCAGTAGTTCGTCACATCCTCTCCCGGATCGCTGTAGCCCGCGTCGCCGTTGCCCGCTATGGTGTGCAGGATGCCGTAAGACTGCACGAGATTTGTGTAGGCCAGCGGTGTGTTGGTGGAAACATCCACTCCGAGCAGACGGAAAAAACCATTACCCGGCGGGATTGAAACCGCACCTGTTCCGGCAGAATTCGTGGTGAAATAATTTTGCAGGGGAGTCCAGAACGTGCTGCCGCCGGTGAGCTGGGTGGCGGCTTCCACGGTGCAAATTCCGCTGGTGAAGGCATTGGTCCAGGATATTTGGCCGTTGAGATTGACGGCACTGATTTGAAAATTAGTCCCCTGGGCATTCACCAGCAACGGAGTGATGGCCAGAAACCAAAAAGTCTTTTTAATGATTGCCATAAAGAAAACAAGCCTACTACATCCCCGCTGTTTGGCGATAAAAAACCCCATCATCCAGAGGTTGTGCCGCATTGCCTTGGTTTTTCGTCTGCCGGTTGAAGATCAGAAACGACCTTGCGATAAAAGCGAACCCCGCTCCAGTTTCCTGGAGCGGGGCAGATGGAAATCATCTGTTTACTTCCGGCGACGGACCGCGACCAATGCCGCCAGCCCGCCCAGACCGGCCAAAGCCAGGGTGG
This sequence comes from uncultured Bifidobacteriaceae bacterium, assembly GCA_964538105.1. Lineage (GTDB taxonomy): Bacteria > Verrucomicrobiota > Verrucomicrobiia > Limisphaerales > UBA11358 > UBA11358. The sequence continues at coordinate 7,075 of CAZIFP010000081.1, read as the reverse complement.
TGGGTTCGGGAACCGACTCGATGACAACATTATCAATGCTCCAGTTGCCAGTGGCACCTTGAATGGCGTTGTTTGCCGCGAGGTCGGACGTGCCTTCCGCAGCATTGACAATCTCGATGGCAAAGTTTGGATCATTATTGGCTGCGGTAATTCCAGTCAAGTTGGCTGTGACGCCATTATAAAATTGTGCCGTCCCGACCATGTTAAGATAGCTGCCCACGACAATGCCGTTGCCGCCTGAAGCGGGAGTGGAGTTGTTTAAAACCAAGGCCGGATTTGCCGCGTAAGTCAGCGTCGCATTGTTCCAAATGACGCCGTCCGTGGTGTATTCAAGTTGAACGTAAGCGGTTCCTTTGGTGGTTGGAGCGATGTCAAAGCTCACTTGAATGTTGTTGAATCCGGCGGTGCTGGCGGCGAACTCCGCGCCTTGGGTGCCAATGGGTGCCTGCGATGACCAGCCATTGCCCGCATTCGGCTGGGGATTTGTGGTTAAACCACGAATGCGCCACTCATCGGGCTGACTGGGAGTTGAACTTCCAGTTACCGAGTTTATGATATCCGCGCCGGCGACACTGTTCGTGCCGCTGTATGTATTCGACATGCCTAGAACGGATGCAATGCCCGAACCAGTTGATGGCGCAGGACTGTTATAGGGTGCAGTCTGAAGGCCGTCACTGTCAAAATTCCAAGCTGTGATGGTGGTTTGGGCGTGAGCCGCCGACAACGAAGCAGCAATCAACGCCGCCATGGATACGATTTTTTTATTTTTCATTTTCTTCTAATTTGGTTTTATTTTTAAATTCGATTGCAGTCTTTTTTCTGCTGCAACCATTCTCCATAATCCGGTTACGGACGGATGTCTGCTGTGTGACAATCCTGTGACATCGTTTTAATTCCGGTTGTGTCCCGGCATTTGTGAACACCAATGCCCGTCAGGGTCTGGCGGCGCTGACGGTTCCGGATTCAGGGGTAAAATCAATGCCGCGAAAGGCGATTTTGTCGCTCGGAGCCTGTGCCACGGTCGTCACCATGGCGGTGGCGTTCGTATCCACAATGCGCACCACGCGGTTGGAGTTGACGCTGCCGTCCCAGCCTTCGGTGGTGGTGGCATAAATCACTGGAGCCGCCCCGCTGAAATCCGCCGCCAGCCCAAAGCAGCCGGTGCCGTGGTTTACGGTGGCGGGAATGTTTTGGGGAATCACAAAGTTATACGCCATTTTCCAGGAGCCGCCAGCCTTCACATATTTTTGAATTCCCGCCATGGTGTCGGCGGTATAAGCAATGGTCTTGTCGAAGTTCATATCGAACCCGGCGATTTTCGTGAAAGGTTCGGCTGCCGGAACCACCAGATCGATGATTGCATCCGTCTGGCGTGGCAAGGGCAGGGCATTGCCGGAACTGTCGGTGAACCGGTAAATTCCCGCCGGCTCGTCAATGGCCTTACCATCCGCCCCGTTCAATGTTACAAATAGAACACCGTTGATGATTTTTGCGGCCCGTGAGTTTTGATAAGGTTGAAACTGAACCGTTGATTTGCCGGCGCCTGGATCGTAATACAGCGTCCCGCCTGCGTTGCCGCAGCCCCAGAAATGATTAGCTCCGTCGGTCGTCACTCCGCGCGGATTAACCTTTTCGTTGACATCATGTGCTGGATATAAAAACGTGTGGATGATTCCGTTCGCATCCACGGTGGAGAAGCCGCGCTGGATGTCCAACAGCGCCGGTGTTCCGGATTTTTCAAGCAGGTTGACACCGCCGTAACCGGCGAAGGCCAGCAACCGGTGGTCGGTCGAGCGGGTCAGCAGTCCCTCGGTCGCTGCGCGTCCATTGAAAAAAAACGAGTTTGCCCCGTTGGTCGGGATCGGCACCGTGAAAGAGGGCGCGGTGCTAAAGCTGCCGGGATCAAACTGATCAATGAATATTGGTGCCTGCTTGAGCTGCTGGCCCACGATTCCGTCTCCGGCCCGCAACACGGCGAGCTGGCCGGGAAGAAATTTAACGGTTTGGGCGTAAACCGCGCCCGCGAGCATTGCAATAATCAGCGGCAATATTTTTCTCATGATTCTTTTCGCCGTTGGCGAAGTCATTTTTGCGCCGCCGCAATTTCAGCCTGCGCTTCGGCAAAATCTTTTTGGAAATCAGGATTGGTCTTCATTTCACGCACGATGGCCTGCGCCAGAACGCGCCCGGCATAGATGTCGGTCATGTAATGCCGCGCGATTTCCACGCGATGCCAGCCGATGTTCCGCGCCTTGGCGAGGATGGCGTCGTGCTTGTCCGGAAACAAGTCCGCCAGCACGAGCGCGAGCACCATGGATTCGGTCGAGTGGCCGCTGGGATAGCTGAAACTCTTTTCCAGTTTGCCGTTGGCCAGGCTCGGATCCGTCGTGTAGGGCCGTGGGCGCTTGTAGTAATCCTTGGCCTGATCCGTCACCGACTCGGCCTGCTTCTGAACCCTCTCGAAAAAAACCTCGGTCTTGGGAAATTTGCCGGGCTGGAAGAAATCACCGATGGCGGGCGTGAAGTTGAAGATGGAAAATTTCTTTTCCGAATAGGCCATTGCCATGTCATTCGAGGTGCAGGCGTGATAAACAGCGATCACTTCCGCCAGATCGGCGGTCTGTTCCGGCGAGCCGGGCAGCGGCGGCGGCGCGAGCAGGGCGATGGCGTCGGGTTTGCCTGCAGGCAGATATTGAGTGTCGGCGGCGTGTAGCGGTGCGACGGCGACGGCCAGCGCAAACAGAATGGGAACCAGACGACCCCGAGACATGGAAAGGGCATTTTTCATTTTTGAATTTGTAAAGATCAGGGAACGGTGATGCCGCTGCAATCCCAGTTGATGTCATAATTGCCGGGGTCATGTCCGGCAGTGATGCTCGGGTTTTGTATGCCGTCGGCGACGACGTGGGTGTATTTGAAATAGGCGGCATGGCCGTCGCCAAAGGTGATGTTGCCTCCCTTGTTGTGCCGCGCAGAGAAGCGCGTCGTGTAACAATGTGGGGTGGCAAGGTCAATCTGATTCGCTGCGCTGCCATAAAACGGCATGTCATCGGAGCGGTCGCGGACATCGGAAAACATTACAAAGGCCGATGGATGAACTATCATGCCGGATTTGAGGGCCAACGAGGTGCCTGAAGGATAATTTGCTGGGGTTTCATTAACTGTGGATTTTGAATTCATCCCATAGTTGAACAATGGCCTGGACCCCGGAACCATAAAGCCGTGGCTTGAGCTTATGTCCGCCGCATAGATACCCATGGCGACTGCTCTCGGACACGTAAAAATGGATTTCTGGCTGGCGAATCCCGTCGGGTCGACCGACCATGAATATAGCGACCTGCCGGCAACATAGGAGGGAAGGGCGTTGAACCAGACCCCATTGCTCTTTGCTTTATCATTACCTTGAAGTGCCAAATCATAAAACGTGACGACATCGGTCCATTGCGGGTTGTCTTGCAGTCCGGTTTGAGACACTTGATACCGTGGCCAGGGGAAAACCTCGCTGTTGTCATCCACATACATCGAGTTGGCCAGCCCCCATTGTTTCATGTTGTTCAAGCAGGCTATATTCTGGGCTTTGGCTTTGGCCGCCGCCAGCGCCGGCAGCAGCATCGCGGCAAGAATGGCAATGATGGCGATGACCACCAGCAGTTCAATCAGGGTAAAGCCGGGACTATTTTTGTTGTTCTGTAATTTCATGATTTGTTGCCGCCATTCATCCTTAAAATTAACTGGATTAAATGATTGAATGGATTGACTGCCATTCATGAAAATACTGCCGAAGCCGTGTTACGAATGAATGGCTGAATTGTGACGATTGTGTGACAAAGCGGTCCGGAGGGGGTGTGTTACACGAATGTTACATGGGCGACATTTTGTCGTCACACATTTTTGTTTCACTTGCCCCCGACGATTTACAAACTGGAGTTCGAGCAAACACAACAACAAACCAAATTAATATATTTAAAAATGAAAAAAACATTCATATTATTCGGCTTGGCGACGATGCTTGGCATCACCGCTAAAGCTCAAACCACCATCGTTGGATGGAGTTTTGAAAACGATCCGGTCTTGGCACCCACTCCGAATCCGGCTCCCAGCACGAATAACAGCGAAGGCAACGTATCCGCCGCCTGTATCGGCATGGAACTTTTCGGAGGTGGGACAGTGGACTATCCTGATGTGACGCAAGGCGTGGTCAAGGATACCGGTCTCAATTTGATTACCAATATAACCAAGGTTTGGCGTTGCCGCGGGAGCACGGGAAATGGCTGGACCAGCACGGCTCCCATTGGCACTCAGGGTGCACAGTTCAACGTGGATACCTCGGGGTTTTCCGGCATCAATGTTGGGTTTGATTGGTATCTTACCACCCAGGGTGAAGCCAATCTCCAACTTCAATACACAACCGATGGCACCACTTGGATAAACGTTCCGATTACCATTCCCGCATCCGAAACCGGGTTGGGAATTGCGGTGGTCGACAACAGTGGTGGCTCTGACGCCAATTCAGTCGTAGGCTCGTATGTCAGTGATAACCTTCTGACCACCGGCTCACTGGCCGGTCAGGATTGGTTTACAAATTTGACTGCGACCATCACGGATCCCAATGCGGCAAACAATTCCTTGTTTGCCATCAGGCTCGTCAATGCCTCCACTGGCGCTTCTTGCGTCAGCTCGCAGGGAACTCCTTTGAACAACACCTCGGGCAACTGGCGTTTTGATAACATTATCGTAACGGGCACACAAAACTTTGCCCAAACCCCGCCGACAATCACTGCCTCTACCAATGCGTCTGTGGATGGTCCGTTCACCAATTCGTTCACCGATAGCCCGGCTTGGCGCAGCAAGATTTCCAGTGTCAAGGTGAATGGCAATGTGCTGGCTTCCGGTTACACTATTTCGGCCGGCAAGATTGTTTATACGCCGTCGCTTAACGCTGCGCTGCAAACCGCCGGCATGGTGTCCATTTCGATTTTGGCCACCAACTACAGTGATGACCATGTTACCCAATACATTGCTCCCGGCGCGGCCAAAACTTTGGCCGTCACGGCGCAACCGGCGGCACCGACCGGCAATGGTGGCACATTGGTATTGCAACCCACTCTGGCGGTTCTAGACCAATACAACAATGTGGCGACCAATTGCACCGCCACTTTTGTGGCAACCCCAAGTTCGGGTTGGACTTTTGGCACAAACAGCGGGGCCACGCAGGCGTTGACCGCCGGCACAGTCACCTTTACCAACTTGTCTGCCACCAGCGCCGCTGCGGTTTCTGGGGCGACCATCGCTTTTGCCACCAGCGGGCCCACCACTGGTTTGGGTGGCTTGTCTTCGTCCAGTGCGAATTCCATCGCGTTTAATATTCCTGCGCCACGGACGTCTGGGTTTACTCCCGGCAATCTTGCCGTTGAGCAGTTGGATTTGGTGAATAACAATTCAACCTTTACCATGCTTGAAGTGTCACCCTCGGCTCTCAATCAAACCACGCCGGTGAACGTCTATCCGGTCCCGGCCACCGGGACAAATGCCTTGCGCCAGTCAAAGTCCGGCTCGACTGGTCGTCTGACCGATAGTGCCGATGGGGCGCTGTTGTGTTTCAGTGCCGGCCTGTGCGGTGACTCCACCGTCTCGGATGTGACCACCTTGAATCCGCGCGGGGCCGGAACTTTTGATGCCTTCGGGAATTTCGTTCTGAACACCACCTACACGGGTGATGGAGCAGATTCTGACCAGGCTCGCAGCGCCGTGGCTGTCGATAACACCACCTTTTTCATGGGTGACAAGGGTGGCATTTATACGAACAATAATACCACCGCCAACGCCTACATCCCCTACAATACGACAACTTATGCCAATGTCCGTTCTCTGAAGAGCTTTGGTGGCATTGTTTATGCATTGCAGCAGTCGGGAGGCACGGATCCTTATTCCACCGTGTTGGCGGTTGTTCCTGCGCCCAACAGCGGTAGCCAGTCGCTCTTCCCCTTGGAAGGTTTCCCGGTCGAACCCGCCGTGCTGGATTTCTACATGCTTCGCTCCGGGCATAATGGCACCAATTACGACGTGGTTTATTACATTGATGGCACCAACACGACCTCTGGAGCTATCTACAAGTATTATTTCACTGGAACCATTGATGGAAGCACCAGTCAGCAAATCTGGGCTCCTGCCGGCGGTGTTGCCAACGACCCTCCAACGACCCCGTATACCACACCGGATGGTGGTGATGGTTTGTGCGCCGTGGCCAACCCCAACGGTGGTGTTGACCTGTATTACACGACTGGCAGCGGTGGCTCTATCAGCAACAGTGTTGTCCATGTCCATGACTCCGCGGGTTGGAATCAGGCAATCAACATTACGACGCACGAAACCAACTATACTGCTACTTCGGCGAGTTCCTTAAAAGGCATTGCCTTTGCGCCCGTGCCGATCAAGCTGGGTGGTGCCGGGTTGAGTGGTGGCAAACTTACTTTAACCGTTACCAACGACAGTGGCTTGAGCTTCTCGATTCATGCGACGAACAACCTCACTGCACCAATGGCGTTCTGGCCGGTTATCGGCACAACGACTGAAAATCCAATCGGTTCAGGCCAGTATCAGTTCACCGATTCCAATTCGGCCACCAACACCAAAATGTTTTATATTTTGAGCCACCCATAATTAGTTAGTTGGAGGCCATATATTTCTTAACGCACCGGGCGGGTTTCGCGTGAAACCCGCCCGTTTTTGTATTCCAAATTTCCCAACCAACAGATTATTGGTGGCTGGACGCCCGGCCCGGTCTTGTGGTTGATCTGCTTAAAAAACAAGGCGGGGTGTAACGTCTCTATTTGGCGACTGCGAGTCGGGGCTTTTCACAGTCTTGCCGTCCTGCCCACGACGTTGAAGTGAGGTTATTTGTCGCAAGCCAAGTGAAAGGTAATGAATGTCGGCTATAATGATATTATTACAGTCTCAGGTAATTCCACAATAAACGGCCGTTTTTCAGGATCATGTCTTTCATACATTTTAATCATTTTCGGCCGTGGCGATGAACCGTTTCGGTCCAGAATTGAATTGAATCGTCTCAAAGCAA
>CAZIFP010000080.1:0-11348 GCA_964538105.1 uncultured Bifidobacteriaceae bacterium | reverse complement strand
ATCTGGGTTTCCGAAATCATGCTCCAGCAGACGCAGGTGAAAACGGTCATGCCGTATTGGGAGCGCTGGATGCGCGAGCTGCCGACGATTGAAGCCGCAGCCAAGGCACCTTCGGCCAAGATCCACAAGCTGTGGGAAGGTCTCGGTTATTACACGCGCGTCCGCAATCTGCAGAAGGCCGCGCAGGTCATCGTGGAAAAACATGGCGGCAATTTTCCAGTAGAGTTTGAAGATGCCCTCGCGCTGCCCGGCATCGGCCGTTACACCGCCGGGGCGATTTGCAGCATCGCGTTCAACCAGCCAACACCAATCCTTGACGGCAATGTCATTCGCGTCCTGACACGCACTTTTGGCATCGCGGAAAACCCGAAGGGGAAAAAAACAAACGCGCAGCTTTGGCAGCTTGCTGAAGAATTGGTTTGTTGCGTGAAGAACGCGAAGAAGGCGAAGGCGGTGTTTACTTCGCCAACTTCGCGGCCTTCGCGCGACACAGATTCCTGTTCGCACCTGAACCAGTCATTGATGGAATTTGGCGCGCTAGTCTGCTCGCCGCGCAATCCGCAGTGCGGGATTTGTCCAGTGAAAAAACTTTGTTTCGCGTTCAAGGAAAACCGCGTGGAAGAATTGCCCAATCTCGGCAAGCGCGAAGCCGCAACGGCACGAAGGTTTATCGCTTTTGTGATTGAGCAGAACGGAAAATTCCTGGTTCGCCAACGTCCCGCCGGAATTGCGAACGCGCATCTGTGGGAATTCCCGAATGTCGAAGTCAACGGCACGAAGCTGGATATGCCGGGAATTTTCAGATCTGAATTCGGCAGTTTGCCGGAACAGATTTCGTCGCTTTGCACGATGAAACATTCCATCACCCGTTACCGCATCACGCTGGAAGCGTTTCTTGTCCGGCCAACGAGGACCATCGCCAATTCCGATGGCATCTGGAAGACTCCATCACAAATGCAAACGCTCGCTTTCACCGCCGCCCATAAAAAACTCGCCAGCGCCGCCGTGAAAAGTATCCTGTCCGGCCGATGATTTACTTCGATTACAACGCCACCGCGCCCGTGATGCGCGAGGCGCGCGAAGCCTGGCTCAACGTCACCGAGAAGATCGGCGGCAATCCGTCCTCGATGCACCAGGCCGGCACACGCGCGAGCATCGCGCTTGCCGACGCACGTGAGAAGCTCGCGGCGTTTCTCGGCTGTCATCCGCTCGACATCATTTGGACCAGCGGCGCGACCGAGGCGAACAACATGGTCACGCACCATTTTGCCAAGACGCTCGGCGCACAGGACGAGATCTGGATTTCCGCCATTGAACATCCGTGTGTTCACGATTCCGCGAAATTTTATTTCGGCAAGCGCGCCAGAATGATTCCCGTCACGCATGACGGCGTTGTGGACATAGACTGGATCACGACCGAAATGGCGGACAAGCGCCCCGGCCTCGTCGGCGTCATGGCCGCAAACAACGAGACCGGCGTCATCCAGCCGTGGCGCGAAATTCATTCGATCTGCCAGGCCTACGAGGTGCTGTTTTTCACCGACGCCGTGCAGTTCATCGGCAAGATGCCGTCAAAGGAACTTGGCGCATGTGATTACGTCAGCGGGGCGGCACATAAATTCGGCGGGCCGCGCGGCGTGGGTTTTTTAAAAATCCCACACCGCAAATCCATCACGCCGCTGCTCCACGGCGGCAAGCAGGAAGGCGGCCGGCGTGCCGGAACGGAGAACGTCGCCATCATCGCGGCGATGATGGCCGCGTTGGAAGTCCGCGAGAAACAGATTTCGCACAGTCAGCATCTGCTGCGTGGCGTGTGGCGCGACAATTTTGAGCGCGAACTGCTCCGCACGCTGCCCGGCACCAGCATCCTCGGCGCAAACGTGCCGCGTTTGTGGAACACCGTTTCCGCGCTCATGCCGGACGGCGACCGCAAGCATCAATGGGTTTTGCGGCTCGACAAGGCGGGCTTCGCGGTCAGCACCGGCTCGGCCTGCACGACCGGCAAGGAAGAGCCGTCGCACGTGCTCGCCGCGATGGGCGTCAAGGGCGCACAGGCCATGCGCGTCGTGCGGTTCAGCGCCGGCTGGGAGACGACCGAGGCGGACTGGGATGCGCTCGTCAAGGCCGTCGCCAAAATCCATTCCGTCGCGTGATCAATTCTTTTCGAGCAGCCGCACTTCGCGCTGCGGAAACGGAATGTTGATGTTCTGCGCGCGGAACGATTCCACCACGGCCTGATAAATCTCCGTCTGTGCCGCGCCGTAATCCGCCACCGTCGTCCACGGGCTGATGGTGACATTGATGGACGAGTCCGCCAGCAGGTTGATGCCGACGCCCGGCGGAGGATCTTTCAGCACGCGCGGATTCCGTTCCAGCACGCTGCGAACCGTGGCGAGCACAACATTCAAATCCGCTCCGTAACCCACGCCCACGCTCATGGTGAGCTGCCGGATCTGGCCGTAGTTGCGGAGAATTTCGCCGACGATTTTGTGGTTGGGGATGATGATTTCTGAACGGTCGCCGCTCAACAGCGTGGTCGAAAAAAGCTCAATCGTCTGCACGCGGCCCTGCACGCCGAGCAGCTCGACGTATTCCCCGACGCGAAACGGTCGGGTGAAAATCAGGTTCAATCCGGCCATCAAATTGCCGAGCACGCTCTGCATCGCCAGGCCGACACCGACACCGATGACGCCGAGGCCGGTCAGCAAGGCAGTGACGTGAATGCCCGCCGTGTCGGCAGCGATCAGCAGCGCGAAAATGAAAACCAGCAGCCGGATGAGCCGCGCACCGAGCATCTGGATCGGCGGCTCCAGTTGCAGTTCCGAACGGCCCAGCCAGCGTCGCGCCGCTTTTCCCAGCCAGCGCGCGATAAAAACACCGACCGCCAAGATGACCAACGCACTCAAGAAGGAAGGCCCGTGATCCGCGAAGTAATTTTCCAGCCGCGATTTCCATTCAAACGGCGAACCCAAGGAATTTGTCTGCATAAACAAGCTGCGAAAATTTAGCGAACCGCCGGCGACTGGCAAATCATAAACCGCCGCGATAAACTGCGCGGGCCGTGCAGGTCTCCGCCACGACCACCTCCGTGAGCAGCGGCAGTTTCGGTTTCAGTTTTTTCCAGATCCAAACGGCGACGATTTCGCTGGTCGGATTTTCGAGGCCGGGGATTTTGTTCAGATAATTGTGGTCAAGCTTTTCCTGGATTGGCTTGAACGCCGCCGTGATATCCGCGTAATCCATGAGCCAGCCGAGATCCGGGTCGCACTCGCCCGCCACGACGATTTCCACGCTGAAGCTGTGGCCGTGCAGCCGCCGGCATTTGTGCGCTTTCGGCAGCAGCGGCAGCAGATGCGCCGCCTCAAACTGAAAGGTTTTTCTTAATTCCATTTTCATTTTATTACCACGAATTGCGAGGGCAAGACAGATGCCGCGAAGCAATCATGTGCGTGTCATAGTTTTTCCGGCCGCGACATCAAATCTCCGATGCGCTGGAGCAGGCGTCCGGCACCGCCGCCGTCGAGCACGCGATGGTCGAAGCTCAAAGTCAGATAGGCCTCCATCACCGGCACGAATTGCCCCTTGGTCTCGTCCCAATGCGGCATGTGCCGGCCCGCGCCGAGGCCGAGCACGAGCGTTTGTTCCGGCAGCGGAATCGGCGTGGCCCAGATCAGCCCAAACGTGCCGAAGTTCGTCACGGTGGCGACGGAACCGCCGGTGGCATCCGCCGGCAGCTTGCGCTGGCGCGCCAGTTCGACGAGCTCGTTGTAACGCTGCGTCAAATCCTTGAGCGATTTTTTGTCAGCATCGCGGATGACGGGAACAAGCACGCCGTCTTCGGCCTCGACGGCGAAGCCGACATCAATCGCCGACGGATGAACAATCTTGCTGCCGACGAGCCGTCCGGCGGGCGCGGAATTTTCCGCCAGCGCAATCGCCAGCGCGCGCAACGCGTAAAGCGCCGGGCCGGGCTTGGGATCCGAGGATTTGCGATGCGCGAGCAACGCATCGAGCGTCACAGGCAAACCGACGGTCGCGAGCGGACGCGTCCAACTGCGACGCATCGCGTCAGCCACGGCGACGCGCATGGACGAAGCCTGGCTCATTCTTTGTTTTTCGAGATTGGCGATGAATTTCTCAAAATCCTCGACCGTCACGCGCCCCGCCGCGCCGCTGCCCGCGATGCCGGCGAGATCGGCGGCGTGCAGACCGAGTTCGTCCATCCGCGCCTTGAGCCGCGGCGAAAGATAACTCGCGCCCTTGGCATTCGCCGGCACCGGCAAACCGCGCACGGTTGGCTGCACGCGACCGCTGCGTCTGATTATTTCAGGCTTGGAAACGCGCTCGGTGTCGGAGGCTTTTGCCGGGGCAGGAATGTCCAGGCCCAGTCGCACGGCTTCTTCCTTGGTGGCTTCAATCTGGCCGAGCACCGCGCCGACGGCGTAACTTTCATTCAACTGCACAGAGAATTTTTCCACGCGCCCGCTGCATGGCGACGTCACGGTCATCGTGGCCTTGTTGGTCTCGACTTCGATAAGATCCTGGTCGGCCTTGACGCTGTCGCCGGGCTTCACGAGAAAATTGATGATGGCGGCCTCGGCGATGGACTCGCCAAGCTGCGGCATGATGATGGGAATTTGTGGCATAATAATTTTAGCGCCTTAAAATTTTCCTCGCAGCGGAAGCAATTGCTCGCGCCGTCGGGCGGTGCGCCATCCAGAGGTTCGGATGATATGGCACGGGCGTGTCCTTGGCATTGAGGCGCTGCGGCGGCACATCAAGCAGGCCAAAACCTTCGCTGGCGACGCGCGCGATGATTTCCGCCGTCACCCCGCCCCACGGCCAGGCTTCGCCAACGCAGAGCAAACGGCCCGTGCGCGCGACGCTGGCCATGACGGTGTCCGTGTCGAGCGGTTTGACCGAACGCAAATCCACAATTTCGATTTCCCAGCCTTCGGCGGCAAGTTCCGTCGCCGCCTCGAGCGACTCGTGAACCATGGCGCTGTAAGCCACCACAGTCAGGTCGCGACCTTCGCGCGCGATGCGGGCCTTGCCGATGGGCAGCGCCTCGCTCGGCAATTTTTCGGCCTTGAGATGGTAATAAAGAAATTTGTGCTCGCAAAAAATCACCGGGTCGTCAATCGCCACGGCTTCGAGCAGCATGCTGTAAGCGTCCTCGACCGTCGCCGGTGTCAGCACGACGAGGCCGGGATAATGCGCATAAATCGCCTCGATGGACTGGCTGTGAAACGGCCCGCCGCCCTCGGTGCCGCCAAACGGCAGACGAACGGTGATGGGGCACGGCACATTCGTGCGCCAGAACAGCGTCGCGGCCTGGTTGACGATCTGGTTGAAACCGACGATGGAAAAATCGGCGAACTGCATTTCAATGATCGGCCTCATGCCTTCAATCGCCGCGCCGACGGCCATGCCGATCATTGCGTCCTCGGAAATCGGCGAATCCAAAACGCGTCCGGGAAACTCCTTCGCCAGATTTTTGGTGGCCTTGAACGCGCCGCCAAACGCGCCGACATCCTGCCCGTAGATGAACACGCGCGGATCATCACGCAGCGCGCGTGCCTGCGCTTCGCGAATGGCTTCGAGATAGGTGATGCTCATGGCGCGTGATAGAAATCAGCTTCCAGAATCTTCATCATGCAGGTCGGTTAAATGATGGGACGAAATCGCCAGCCATTTTTCATCATAAGGATCGGGTGCGGGTTCACGGCGGACCTGGGCAACGGCCTCCTCGATTTCGGCGGCAATTTCACCGCGCCAGGTCGCGAGCGTCGCGGCATCCGTCCATTTTTGCCTAAGCAACAACTCCTCGGCGACTTTCAGACAGTCGCGCCCGAGCGGAGAATTTTTCAGTTTCGGATCAACGTAGTTCGAATCGTCGTGTTCGCCGTGACCACAAAGCCGGAGCAATTTTGCGACGACGAGCTGCGGGCCTTCCCCTGCCCTTGCCTTGGCAACCGCATCACCGACCGTTTCCAAACACGCCGCCAAACCGGTGCCATCAACTCGATGAGATGCGACGCCGTAGCCAATCGCTTTTTCCGCAAGATCCTCGCAAACAAACTGACGCGATGTTGGCGTCGAGTAAGCGTATTGATTGTCGGCGAGAACGAGAACAAGCGGAAGTTTTTCAACGGCAGCCTGATTGAGAGCTTCGTGAAACGCGCCAGTGGAGGTTGCGCCGTCGCCGAGGCAGGTCGCGCCGACCGTGCCGGAAATGCCCTTCATGCGCCTTGCAAACAGAGCGCCGTTGACGACGGAAATCATCGCACCGAGATGGCTGATCATCGGGAAATAACCTTCAAGCGGCCTGCCGCGATGAACATTGCCGTCGCGCCCGCGCATCGGTCCGAGCGACGAGCCGAGATAATTGCGCACGGCGTCAGTGATTGTTTCGCCAAAGGCCAGCCGGCCGGCGGCGTCGCGGATGAGCGGCGCGAAGACATCGGTTTTCTTGAGCGAGACGCCGACCGCCGCGCTCAGGGCTTCCTGGCCGCGCCCGAGAAAAACGCCGCCGTGGATTTTCCCCGCGCGGTAGAGCGCGGCGAACTTGTCGTCGAGCAGTCGCGCCCGCAGCATGAAGCGGAACGCGGCGAGCGTCTGGTCGCGCGCAGTCTTGGCTTCATCCGTCGGATGTGCGTCGAGCACCGTTTGCAGCATGGCGGGATTTTATCGCCGAGACCGCACGCCAGCAATGTTTCATTTTGAAACCGGAAAATTTTCCGGGCAAAAATCAGATTGGCCTTGTCATGATAATTGCTGTTAAATGAAACGATACAGTTTGGCATTTTGGAAACAAACGGACAAAATATGAACCAGCGGTCATCCCAAATCCTGCTCGTGGGAAACGATCCAAAGACGTTGGACACGCTGGCCGACGCCTTGCGGGAAGACCACGTCGCCTTGCGCTTCGCGCATACCGCCGCGGAGGCCTTGCAATTTTTTCACGACCGCCCCGCCGACCTGGTGCTGGCGGATCTGGAACCATCGGGCGAAGAAGGCTTGGAATTGCTCCGCGAGTTCATGGAAAATCCGCCCCGGCCGCTCACGCGGGTCATCGCGCTGACCGCAGCGGCTGACACCGCCGGCAAACTCCGGGCGTTTGAACTGGACGCGATTGACTGCATCAGCAAGCCGCTGGAGTTGGAATTTATCCGCGCCCGGGTGCGCGCCGCGTTGCGGGCCAGGCGCGAACAAGATGACATGGCCCGGCGCAACCATGAGCTGATGAAGGCGCGCACCGCCGCCGAGGCCGCCGCCCGCGCAAAGGCCGATTTCCTGGCGGCGATGAGCCACGAAATCCGCACCCCGATGAACGGCGTCATCGCCATGGTCAGCCTGCTGCTCGAAACGCCGTTGAGCGCCGACCAGCGCAGCTACCTCGACACCATCCATGCCAGCAGTGAATCGCTGCTGAACATCATCAACGACATTCTCGACTTTTCCAAAATCGAGTCGGGCAAGATGGAACTGGATTCGCACCCGTTCGACTTGTGCGTCTGCATCGAGGAAACGCTCGACCTGTTGTCCGTCAAGGCCGTGGAAAAAAAACTCGACCTGATCTACCAGATGGATGACGGCATCCCGGCGGTGGTCAAGGGCGACTCGCACCGGCTGCGCCAGGTGCTGGCGAACCTTTTCAGCAATGCGATAAAATTCACCGCCGCTGGCGACGTTTCCGTCCGCATCAAAATGCTGTCCGCGCCGCCGGCGAACGAAACCGAAGCGTATGCGCTGCACCTGCATTTTTCCGTCCACGACACCGGTATCGGCATCACGCCCGACAAACTGACGCGCCTGTTCAAGCCGTTCATGCAGGCCGATATTTCCACCGCCAAACAATATGGCGGCACCGGTCTCGGCCTCGCCATCAGTAAAAAACTCGTGGAGCTGATGGGCGGCAAAATATGGGCCGAGAGCGTGCCCGGCAAAGGCTCGACGTTTCACTTCACCGCGAATTTCCATGCCGAGCCGCAGGCCGCACGCGAGACCCGCCGGCCCAAACTCGCCGACCTCCAGGTTTTGATCGTGGACGACAACACCGCCAGCCGGTGCGCGCTCGCCGAGCAGACGACGAAATGGGGCATGATTTCCGAGACGGCGGAAACGGTCCAGCAGGCGCTGGAATTGATCAGGCGCGGCGCACGCTTTGACCTGGCAATTGTGGACCTGCATCTGCCCGGCATGGATGGCCTGGCGCTCGCCTCCGAAATTCGCAGGCTGCCCGGCACGGCGATGCTGCCGCTGGTTCTGCTCATGCCGCTGGGCACCCGTGCCCATACCGCAGCCGACGCCCACCTCGCCTTCGCGCACAACGTCAACAAGCCCGTCAAGCCTGCACAGCTCTGCGCCGCGATTGAACGCGCCTTGTTCAGCCCCCAAACCGCCGTGCCCGCCGCCGCCGCGACCAGCCCGATGCTTTCCGAACGTCTGCCTTTGCGAATTCTTTTGGTGGATGACAATGAAATCAACCAGAAGGTCGCCGCGCGAATTTTAACCCAGATCGGTTATAAGCCGGACCTGGCGGAAAACGGGCGCAAAGCCCTCGACGCACTGGACAAAAAAATTTACGACCTCGTTTTCATGGACGTGATGATGCCGGAAATGGACGGACTGGAGGCCACGCGCAACATCCGCGAACGCCAGAAAAATCCCACCGGGCATCCCAATTACGGCTCGCGCATCATCATCATCGCCATGACCGCACATGCCATGCAGAGCGACCGCGAGAAATGCCTCGCCGCCGGCATGGACGATTACCTGCCCAAGCCGATTCGTCCGGCGGACATCCGCGGCATCATTGAAAATTGGGGTTTGCCGGGAAATTCGCCGGTGGAAATCCCGGCGGAACCGGCGGCGAAAGTTGAACCCGCCGCCGAACCGCCGGTGGAAATGGACCGGCTCAACGACTTGACCGACGGCAATGTGGACAGTCTGCGCGAACTCTCCGACATGTATTTCAAGCAGACCACGCAGCAGTTTGAACAAATCAGGACAGCCATTGCCGCGAACCAGGGCGACGTCGTTCGCCGTGTCGCGCACAGTTGCGCGGGTGCGAGCGCCACGCTGGGCATGAAGCGGCTCGGCCAGTTGATGCGCGACCTGGAAAAGGCCGGCGCGGCTGGCGCGTTGACGGAGGCCACCCAAATTTGCGAGGATGCCGCGCGCGAGTATTCGGCGGTTAAAAAATTTCTGGCGACACTGCCCGGTTTGGCCGAAACTGTGGCGGCGGTTTCTTAAAATGAAAAAAATTCTATTTATCGAGGACGACCAGGTGGTGGCGAATGTTTATCGCAACAAGCTCGCGGTCGAAGGTTATCAGGTCGAAACCGCGCCGGACGGCGAGGCTGGCCTGAAAACCATGCGCACGTTCAAGCCCGATACCATCATCCTCGACCTGATGCTGCCGGGGATGTCCGGCTTGGACGTCATCAAGCAGGTCCGCTCGGAGGAGGAATTCACCAAGACTCCCATCATCGTTTTTTCCAACACCTACCTGACCAACATGATTCAGGAAGCGTGGAAGGCTGGTGCGACCAAATGCATTTCCAAGTCCAATTGTTCACCCAAGGAGGTGATCGAGGTCGTGCGGCACACCATCGGTGACAGCGGCGCGTTTCCCACGTCCGGCCCGGCGGTGGTCGGCACGCACGCGCCGGCGAGAACCATTGCGCTGCATTCCGAAACCGATTCGGCATTCCAGGCCGACCTGCGGAAAACCTTCATTGACAGCTTGCCGACCACGCTCGTCACTTTACGCGCTTCGCTCCAAAGCCTCGCCAAGGCCGACAATGAAATGACCCGGCTCAAGGAAATTTACGAGCTTTATCGCCGCGTCCACGCCCTCAACGGCAACGCCAGCATCGCCGGACTCATTCACATCGCGCACATGTCCGCCGCCCTCGAGGCGCTGCTCAAGGAAATTTACGAAAAGCCCAAGAGCATCAACACCTCGACCTTGCGCACGGTCGCGGCGGGCGTGGATTTTCTTGGTTTCCTGTTCGAGCGCGGCAACCTGCCGGAAACCCAGGAGCCGCCGGCCGCCAACATCCTGGTCGTGGATGACGAGGCCATTTCGCGGCGCGCCATTATTTACGCGCTCGAAAAGGCCCAGCTCAAGTCCGTTAACGTCGAGTCGCCGGAAACCGCCCTGAAGCTGCTGGTTGAAAGTAATTTTGACCTCGTGTTTCTTGACGTGGACATGCCCGGCATGACCGGCTTTGAGCTTTGCACCAAGCTTCGGGCGATGCCGTTCCACAAGAAAACCCCGGTCGTGTTTGTCACCAGCTTGAGCGATTTCGACAACCGCACCAGCTCCACCATGGCCGGCGGCAACGATTTCATCGCCAAACCGTTTCTCTTCATCGAACTCACCGTCAAGGCGCTCATCCATGTGTTGCGCGGCAAACACCGGCCGTTGAAATGATTCACCAAAACGCGGAATTGAGACCGGCGAATCGCGTGCTTCGTGGTTCATCGCCGACGGGACAATTCGTGGTCCGCCCATGAAACTTTACATTCTCGCGGCCGGGTTGCTGTTCGCAACAGCGGTTGCCATTTCCTATTTCTATGACCATCTGGCTGTCCGTCGGGCTACGCGGCGCGAACGGAAAAAATTGCTCGCGCAACTGACTTCGCAGCCGCCCGTCAAGGCAGATTTCTCCACGCCGGAAGGCGCGGTGCTTCGTCTGGAAGATGCCTTCCGGCAGCGGAACATCGAGTCAGCCGTCGCCTGCCGGGATTTTGCCACCGAGGCCCGGCTCTGGCTGCAGGAACGCGGCCATTTAAACAAAGATGAGAAAACCGCCATGCTGCCGGAAACCGTCCGGGCGATGGAAAAATCATTTCGCGACACGCTGGCGAAAGGCCTGCCGGCGGATTGGATTTTAGGAAAGAGTTATTTTCTCCCGCACGAACCGTTTGCGGACGGCATCGTCACGGTCAACAAATACACGCAGGTGCCGGACGGCGGTTTATACTCGCAAAAGATTCTCGTCGCCAAAACCGGCAATGAATGGCGAACGGTCAAAACCCTGCCGCCGCCGCTGGACGAGTAAGCCGGGAAGCTCTGTAAACCCGGCATGGCGGCTTTCGGCAGAAAACCGGATGATTTCGCTTAAAAACGAGGCGCGCTACCGGGCCAACCCCTGCCCGCCGGCCAAAACCATCTGCACCTGCCATTTAAGCAACTGCCGGAGCCGCTTTTCCAGTTGGAAACGTCGCATTCCCGGTTGGAAACGTTCCATTCCCGATTGGAAACGTCGCATTCCCGGTCGGAAACGTCGCATTTCCGATTGGAAACGTCGCATTTCCGATTGGAAACGTCGCAT
>CAZIFP010000079.1:0-11408 GCA_964538105.1 uncultured Bifidobacteriaceae bacterium | reverse complement strand
TCCTCATCGGCCAGCCGCGCAACATGGACGGCAGCTACGGCCCGGCGGCGCAAAAGGTGGAGGCGTTCGTTGCCGTCTTGAAATCCGCCATCACCGTGCCCATCAAGATGTGGGATGAGCGGCTGACTTCCAAGATGGCCAACCGGATTCTCATCCAGGGCAACGTCCGCCGGGATAAACGCAAAGAGAAAGTGGACAAAATGGCGGCGGCGATTTTGTTGCAGAGCTACCTGGACGGAATCTAATTTTCAGCCACAGATTTTCACAGATGAAACACAGATGGAAAAGCATCCGGCACATTTAATTCCAGTCTTTGAATCTGTGTTTCATCTGTGTTTCATCTTTAGCTAAAGAATTGTGGAAACGCTAAAATTCAAACTCGTCATCGCCTACGACGGCACGGCCTACCAGGGCTGGCAGATGCAAAAAACCGGCACCGGCGTGCAGGAAAAAATCGAGGCGGCGTTCGGTAAAATGTTTCCGGGCGTGAAACGCATCCACAGTTCCAGCCGCACGGACACCGGCGTCCACGCGCTCGGCATGGTGGCGCACGTCGAGATTCCGCGCGCGGAGTTCAAGATGCCCGCCGGCCGGCTCGCGCTGGCGCTGAATGCGTTTTTACCGGACGACATCCGCGTGCTGTCGGCGGCGCGCGTGCCGGAAAAATTTCATGCGCGCTTTGACGCAAAGGGAAAGCAGTATCGCTATTTTGTGTGGAATCATCCGGCGATGAATCCGCTGCTGCAAAACCGCGCGTGGCATTTTCCGATCAAGCTGGATCTGGCGAAAATGCGGGCGGCGGCGAAACTGTTTGTTGGCAAGCACGATTTCCGCTGTTTCGCCGGGACGCGCAGCTACGAGATGAAATCCAACGTCCGCGCGCTGACGCGCTGCGACATAAAAAAGTCCGGCGCGCAATTGACGTTCACCATCGAAGGCGACGGATTTCTCTATAAAATGTGCCGTGGCATTGTGGGAACCTTGGTGCAAGTCGGCCAGGGAAAAATTCCGCTGGCACGCGTTGCGGACATTCTGGCCAGCCGCGACCGCCGCGCCGCCGGCATGACCGCGCCGGCGCACGGGCTGGTGCTGTGGAAGGTATTTTATGCAAAAAAGAAAGGCAGACAGAATTGACAAAATTTTCAGAATTCTTTTCCACAATTCCAATTCAGTTAATTCTGTCTTAAATGAATGTCGTTTTACTCGAACCGGAAATTCCGCCGAACACGGGCAACGTGGCGCGGCTCTGCGCGGCGACTAAGTCCACGCTGCACCTTATCGAGCCGTTTGGATTCAAGCTGGATGACGCACAGCTCAAGCGCGCGGGCATGGATTATTGGCAGCAGGTCGAGTGGCTTCGCTGGAAAAACTGGACGGAGTTCGCCGAACAACTGCCGGCCAACGCGCGGCTGTGGTTCATCGAATCCCACGGCGCGAAGAATTACAGCGAAGTGAAATTTTCGCCGGAGGATTATCTGGTGTTTGGGCGCGAGACGGCGGGTCTGCCGAAGCAACTTCTCGACAAGCACCGCGAAAACTGGCTTTGCATCCCGATGTTCAACGCGAAATCGCGTTCGCTGAATTTGTCAAACTGCGTGGCACTCGTGCTGTTCGAAGCCCTGAGGCAGCAGGGATTCAAAAATGAAATTCGTGAATGGTAATCCGATTTAACAATTGAACGATTCACGATTTAGCGGCTAGACTTGGTCGGCGGGCGATTGGCGCAGTGGTAGCGCAGCTCCTTTACACGGAGACGGTCGTGGGTTCAAATCCCTCATCGCCCACCAATTTCAATTCCGCCCGAACACAGGTTGATTCGATCCGAAATTTTCTCAAAGACGATTCAGATTGACCGAAATCACTTCTACCGCCGGACATTTCTCTTTGCCGAACGCGCCTGGAACATTTGATCGGCGAGCACGCCGAGCAGCACGACGGCGCCCATGACGGCGTAGTTGAGCGAGCTGGGGATGCCGAGCAGGTTGACGAGGTTTTGCAGCACCAGCAGCAGCGCCGTGCCGATGAGAATGCCGAGGATCGAGCCTTCGCCGCCGCGCAGACTGCAGCCGCCGAGCACGGCGGCGGCAATGCCGTTCAGCTCGTAGGAATTTCCCTGCGTCGAAGGCGTGACGGAATTGGTGTAGAACGCAAACAGGATTCCCGAAACGCCCGTCAGCAGCCCGGCGAGAATGTAGGCACCCGCCACCACCCGGCGCGTGTTGATGCCGGAAAAACGCGTGGCCTCCTCGTTGCGACCAACCGCAAAAAGATAACGGCCATAGATCGAACGATGCAACACGACCCACATGATGACCGAGATCACGATCAAAATCACAAACGGCATCGGCAGGCCGAGAAAATTGCCGTTGGTCAGATTTTGCAGCGTCTTGAAACCCTCCGCGCCGCCAAAACCCTTCGTCGTGTCGTTCGCGATGAAGCGCGCGATGCCGCGATACAGCAGCAAACCGCACAGCGTCACGATGAACGGCTGCATTTTGAACCGCGTGATCAGCACCCCGTGGCCCAGTCCCAGCAGCATCGGCACCGCCAGCGCGAACGCCACCGCCACCGGCCAGGCCCAGTGCCACTCGGTAAGCGCCAGCACGAGCAGCATGCCGTTCAAGGCAATCATCGAGCCGATGGACAAGTCAATGCCGCCCGTGATGATGACCAGCCCTACACCGATGCTGAAAATGCCGAACAGTCCGATGAGGTTCGCAGTGTTGATCAGGTTTTCGTGCGAGAAAAAACGCGGGTTCTCTAAACCCGTGACGCCGCACAAAACAACCAGCAGGGCAAAAATTCCAATTTCCTTTTTCATTTCTAAAAATTGTTAACCGCGATACACACTAAATACACGAAACAAAAACTTTCCCGCGATTCGTGTATTTCGAGGTTCCATCAATTCAATTGTTCACCGCCGGCTTTGCGGCGGTGATTCTTTTGCCGACGGCAAGCTGCATCACGTTTTCCTCGTTGCATTCGGCGCGTTCCAGCACGCCTGAGATTTCGCCCTCGTGCATCACGGCGATGCGGTCGCTGACGTTCAAAATCTCCTCCATATCGCTGCTGATCATCAAAATCACCGCGCCGCCGTCAGCCAGCTCGCGCATCAGCCTGTAAATCTCGGCCTTGGCGCCGACATCAATGCCGCGCGTCGGCTCGTCCAGGATCATCACCTTCGGCGTCATCGCCAGCCATTTGCCGAGCACGACTTTCTGCTGCGTGCCGCCGCTCAAATTCAGCACGCGCGTCTCCACCGTCGGCGTTTTGATTTGCAGCGAAGCCACCTGCTCGTCCGCGATTTTCTTTTCGTGCGAACGATTGATGAGGCCGAAGTTGGAAAACTTTTCCAGCGACGGCAAGCTGATGTTTTCGCGCACGGTCATCTCCACAACCAGCCCTTCTGTGCGGCGGTTTTCCGGCGCGAGATAAATTCCGTGGTCAATCGCATCGCGCGGCTTGCTGACGGAAAGTTTCTGGCCGTCGAGATAAATTTCCTGCGTCGGCGAATCTTCGAGGCCGGAAATCGCCTTGGCCATCTCCGAACGGCCTGCGCCGACGAGGCCGGCGAAACCAAGAATTTCCCCGCGCGCAGCGTCGAATGAAACTATTTTTCCGGGATGCAGCGACGACGAGGCGTTGCGCACCTTGAAGTAGCCGAGCGTCTTCGAACCTTTGGGTTCGACGTAAAAACTTTTTATTTCGCGCCCGACCATCAGGTTCACCAGCCGGCCGTGCGAGGCTTCTTCGTGCGTCAATTCACCGGCATTTTTCCCATCGCGCAAGACGACCACGCGGTCCGCGCAGGTGTCAATCTCGCCGAGCCGGTGCGAAATATACGCGATGCTCACGCCCTGCTCGCTCAACTCACAGACAAGTTCAAGCAGCCGGTTCGTTTCCGTCAGCGTGAGGCTGGAAGTCGGCTCGTCCATGATGATGAGCTTGGAATCCAGCGAGAGAGCCTTGGCGATCTCGACCATCTGCTGCTGCGCAATGGACAACCGGTCCAGCCTCGTGCGCGTGGATATGTCGAGGCCGAGCCGCTGGATGAACGGCGCGGTGTCTGCGTGGATTTTTTTGGTGTCAATCAGGCCGAACGCGTTTTTCGGCTCGCGCCCGAGAAAGACATTGGCCGCCACATCGAGGTTGCCCAGCATGTTCAACTCCTGATGAATAAAGGCGATGCCGTGGTTCATCGAATCCGTGACGCCGTGAATTTTCACCGGCCGGCCGTCAATGAGAATTTCCCCGGCGTCGGGCTGGTGCACGCCGCCGAGGATTTTCATCAGGGTGGATTTGCCCGCGCCGTTCTCGCCGCAGATGGCGACGACTTCGCCGCGCCCGATGGCCAGGCTGACGTTGTCCAACGCGATGACACCGGGAAACCCTTTGGAGATTCCCCGCATTTCGAGCAGCGGCGCGGTCATGTTTTGAAAAACCTATCAACCACGAAACACACTAAATACACGAAAACAAAATTCGTGGACTGGTTTAGACTTTCGTGTATTTCGTGGTTTCAACCAATTACTGGCCGAGAATCTTTTTCACCTCGGCCTGATAATCGGCGACATTGTCCTTCTTGATGCTGCGCGTGGGAATGAACATTTTTCCGTCTAGCTGCGTCTTGTCGCCCTTGAGATATTTTTCCATGCGCGTGACGGACTGCTTGCCGAACTCGAACGGATTCTGGACCACC
Organism: uncultured Bifidobacteriaceae bacterium; assembly: GCA_964538105.1. Taxonomy (GTDB): domain Bacteria; phylum Verrucomicrobiota; class Verrucomicrobiia; order Limisphaerales; family UBA11358; genus UBA11358. The sequence continues at coordinate 6,709 of CAZIFP010000079.1, read as the reverse complement.
GTGCCGTAAATGTCACCGCTGGCGATGCCCGTGAGCGTTTCAGCTCTGTCGTCGAAGCAGACGATCTTCACCGCGCCGGTTTTGCCAGCACCGCGCACGGCATTGAGAATCGCCGGGCCGTTGTAATCCCACAAGCCGACGAGGCAGCTTATGTCGGGATATTTCACGAGCGTGTCCTCGGCGTTTTTCTGCGCGATAACGGGATCGGTGTTGTCCGTGCGGATGTCAACGATCTGGATGTTTGAGCCTTCGAGCGCCTTCTTGATGCCGCCGGAACGTTCCACCGCATTTTGCGAATCGCTGTGGCCGACGAACAACATGATCTTGCCGCCGCCGGGCAAAGCTTCCTTGATCAACGCGCCGGCCTGTTCGCCCGCCGCCTCGTTGTCCGTGCCGATGTAGGCGACGCGCTTGCTGTTGGCCGCATCGCTGTCGCAGCACACCAAAAGCGTTTCGCCGGCAACCTTGTTCAGAAAATCCGTCTGGTTGTCCGGGTCGTTCACGCTCACGGCTATCCCGTCCGTGCCCTTCGCGCAAAGATCGTCCAGAATCTGCCGCTGGGTGGCGGAACTGCCGTCCTGCGTAATGCGAAAATCGAGGTCCACATCGCCAAGCTCCACCGCGGCGGCGTTGCAACCCGCGCGGGCGAACGACCAGAAGTTCGCCGCGTTGTTGCTGACAAACGCGAGCTTCAATTTTTTCGCTGCCGCTGGTGCGCCTCCGCTGGTGGGTGCATTTTCTTCTTTTTGGCCGCAGCCGGAAACGAGCGACGCGACACACACCGCCGTCAGGAGATATTGAATTTTTTTCATGGTCGGTTTGTTGGTTTCAGATTTTCATTCCGTCGCAAATTTATAGATGATCGCATTCTTGTAGATTTCGCCCGGCTTCAACTCGGTGGTGGGAAATGCGGGATGATTCGGCGAGTCGGGAAAGTGCTGCGGTTCCATGCAGAACGCATTGCGGGACTGATAAACCCGGCCGCCCTTGCCCGTGATCGTGCCGTCGAGAAAATTCCCCGTGTAGAACTGCACGCCCGGCGCAGTCGTCCAGACTTCCATGGTGATGCCGCTGGTCGGCTCGCTGACTCGCGCGGCCAGCGAAAGTTCCCCGGCGGATTTTTTGTTCAGCACCCAGTTGTCATCGAAGCCGCCCGCGAACTTGATCTGCTCATTGTTCGTCTCATTGATGTGCGCGCCAATCGCCGTCGGCGTGCGGAAATCGAACGGCGTCCCCGCCACCGGCATCAGTTCACCCGTCGGAATCAAACCGCTGTCCACCGGCGTGAAGGTGTCGGCGTTGATCTGGACGATGTGGCCCAGCACGTCGCCGCCGCCCGCGAGGTTGAAATAGGAATGATGCGTCAAGTTGCAAACCGTGTCCTTGTCGGTGGTGGCCTTGAATTTGAGCTGCAAGGCATTGTCCTCCGTCAGCGTGTAAGTCGCCTTGACCTTGAGGTTGCCCGGATAACCTTCCTCGCCATCCTTGCTCAAATACGTCAACGCCAGCTTCGGCCCGTGTTCGCCGACTTCGGCCTCTTCAACCTTCCAGACCATCTTGTCAAAACCCTTCACGCCGCCATGCAGCGAATTCGGCGCATTGTTGATCGCGAGCGTGTAAGTCTGGCCGTCGAGCGAAAATTTTCCCCTGGCGATGCGGTTGCCGTAGCGGCCGATGAGCGCGCCAAAATACGGGCTGGTCGTCAGATAGCCGTCCAGATTGTCATAGCCAAGCACCACGTCGTCGAACTTGCCATTTTTGTCCGGCACCTTGAGCGACGTGACAATTCCGCCGTAAGTCATGATGGTCGCCTCCATGCCCCTGGCGTTGCGCAGGGTGTAAAGTTCGACCGGTATTCCTTCCGGCGTCTTGCCGAAATCCGCTTTGGTAATGGTTCCTTTGGTTGAGTTTGACATAGATTCGCAGCCAGTAAAACACGCCACAAAAACACCCAGCGACGTGAATGTGACGAGTTGAAAGAATTTGTTCATGTTGATTGGCAGTTGGCCAGCATGTTATTTCAAGCCATCATAAGCATTCGCCCCGGGTTTGCGAAGAAAATATTCATGGAGGAAACTCTTTGCGCCGGCTTGAGATGGAATTGATTATTTGCTTCTCCCGGTCCGGCCGCTCGCCGAATTCCAGCATGCCCACGTTGCGGAACGAACTAAATTTGTCCCGCAATCCGGCGCTCAAGTTTCCGCCGGGGAGATTTTATTTTCCGGATGCTCGTCCAGCACCAGCACGCCGTGCGGCGGCAGGTCGTAGTTGCCGGAAAACGTGTTGCCGGTGAGAAAGTCGTGCATCGGCTTGTAAAACTGGATGCGCACGGGCGTGTTCTGGTGGTTGAGCAGGAAGAAAACGCGCGTGCCTTCCTTTTCGCGCATGGAGACCTCGACGCTTTCTGGAACCTTGAGCAGCGGATGCAGGCCGCACATCTGGCGCAACCACGCGACGAGGTCGTTGTAAAAATGCTGGTGGCTCATCGTGCCGATGTAAACGGCCTTGCCGAGGCCGAAGGTGTTCATCGTGATGGCCGGCCGGCCGGCATAAAAATCCTTCACATACGTCGCCAGAATCTGGCAGCCCTTCGGCTCGATGAGATCGCACCAGATTTTTGCCGGATGCACATGGCTCGTCGGAAAAGCCCCCTTGAAGGTGAGGTGATTTTCCTCGCCGGGCGGCAGCATGTCGAACTCCAAAACCTCCAAGCCGAACAACTCGGTGAGGTCGTTCGGATAGCCCGTGTCAGGCGCGATGCCGTATTGGTTGACGAGTCCGGTGTTGAAGGTGCTCACGAGCGTGCCGCCTTCCTGAACATAGAGCTTCAGGCGGTCGGCCTCGGCGGCGGACAACAAATGCAGCGACGGCGCGATGACAATTTTGTAGCGCGACAAATCCTCGGCCGGCCGCGCAAAATCCACCTGGATGTTGCGGTCGTGAAGCGCGTTGTAAATGAGCTGAATGTGCTCGCGCAGGCTGAAATGTTTGTTGGGCTGGTTGGGTTGCGACAGCATCCAGTCGTTATCGTGGCTGTAAAGGATGCAGACTTCCGGCACAACCTTCGTGCCTTGCAGCGCGGGCGCGAGCATTTTTAGCTCTTCGCCGATCTGGCAGATTTCCTGATAAACCCGGTTGGAACCCTCGAGGTGGTGCGGCAAAACCGCGCCGTGAAATTTTTCGGTGCCAAACCGCGGCTGGCGCCAGCGGAAGAAAAGAATCGCCGTCGCACCACGCGAAACAAGCTGGTAGGTGAACATCCGCAGCACGCCGGGCCGCACCAGTGAATTGACCTCCTGCCAGGTGACATTGCCGGCCTTCTGCTCCATCACCCAAAATCCGGTGTCGCCGTCCGGCGCGCGGATGCCGTCCTTTTTAAGCGAGCGCAGCATGTCAATTTCGCACGCCAGATCCGACGATTTTAACTTGATGGACGCCGTGCTTTCGATGGAGACAAAATCAATCGCCTCCGCGAGATCAAAATGGTCGAAGCGATGGATGAGCGGGCGGAGGTTCGTCGTCACCGGCCGGTCGGGCGTCAGTTCGTGCAGCACCTCGACTTGCATTTTGGTGAACTGAACAATGGTGTCGCTGCAAAAACGGCACCAGTCGAGGACGAGCGCCGGGTTGTGGGCGGCGGGCGCGTGCATCGGCATCGGCACCTGATCCCAGCGGGTGACCACCTGGCCCCAGTGACGCAGACCCATCATTGCATTCAGTCGCTTGATGGTTTGATACTTCGCTTCCAGCCAGCCGTGCCAGTCCAGATTGGAGGCTTCGTTGAAGGCGGCCTCGGTGAAATTGCCGCCCAGCCCGTTGTCAATCTGCCAGGCGATCAACTGCGGATGCGGGCCGAGCGCCTTGGCCATCTCCTCGACGATACGTTTGGAATGATTCCAGAATGCCTCGCTGTTCAGGCAGACGGCGCGGCGGGTGCCGGCGTGCTTGACGCGGCCATGCTCGTCAAGCGGAAGAATCTCCGGATGTTTTTCCGTGAGCCAGATTGGCGGTGCGGCGGTGGGGGTGGCAAGCACGACCTGGATGCCGGCCTGGCCGAGGATGTCCATCACCCGATTGAGCCAGGTGAAATCGAATTTGCCGTCCTCCGGTTCGCAAAGTCCCCAGGTGAATTCGCCGATGCGGACAACGTTGATGCCGGCCTTGACCATGAGTTCCACGTCGTGCAGCCACTCGGCTTCGGGATTTTCGGCGCTGCCGCCGTAAGGGAAGACCCACTGTTCAGGATGGTAATCAACGCCAAAATACATAGGTTCACTCCGGGTTGTGTTGAGAGTCTAAAAGCAAACCGCCGCGCTTGCAATGTAAAACTTTCAAAGCAGGCAATTTGAAGTCAATGCCCCGGCCAAAAAAAAATGCGGGCGGCCGTCAAGAATGTGTTCGCAAAGCTTGCCAGCCGCCCGTTGCCCGGAACCACCCGGACAAATCTTTATTTGAAATTAAAGGGTGCAGCGTCGGCGCAGTGGCTGATGGATCGAGCCGCAGGCCCGACGCTACAATTGAGTGACCATCAATTCCTAGGTTGACATGATGGAGCCGGGGGCCGTCCAGTTGCTCGCGCCGGTGCTACCGCCGATGGCCCGCGCCCGCACGAGATACGTCGTGCCCGGAACCAGGTTGGGAATCACGATCCGGATCGCCTTGGTGGAAACGACCGCATCCTGCCAGGTCTTGCCGCCGTCCGCACTGGTCTGCACCTGATACGACTTGGCATTGACCACCGGTTGCAGCCGCAGCAGCACCTGCGTGGTGCCGTTGTTCTTCAGGCTGGCGATGGCCGTGTCATCCAGCGGTGACGAGGCGCGGTTGGTGCTGGCCGGCAGGTAGCCGGTGGCCAGCAGCATTTCCATGTTGGCCTGGACGACCTTTTCGACTTCATCGGCATCAGCGTCGAGCGCGGCGCAGAGGGCGTTAAACGCCTTGTCGCGGGCCTCCCGCTCCACCGGGCCGCCCGTGATCATGGCCCCCTGCTTGGCGCTCAAGTCATCCACCAGCGTTTTGATGACCGTCGCCGGGACTGGCAGGTTGGGGAATTGAACCAGATCGAGGTTGGTGGATATGTTGCCTCCGAACGGAACCAGTTTGTTGGCGGGATAATCGTAGAAATCCCGCAGTATCGCTAAGTTTGACCGCATTATTTTCTTTCCGAACACTTCTAATTTTCTGCTGCCGCCCGACCGTTTGAAGGGAAGAACGACAATTAGTTTTACAGCATCGGTCATGCCAATCAATTTGAACGGCTTGCCGGACTAAATCTGGCCGGAGGCTCTGGGCTGCAATGTCCCAACCTCCCGGTTTTCTTTGAAGGTCGGCCGGCAACCTTTGCCAGTCCCTCGCGAATCTTTGCCAGTCCCTCGCGAACGCTGAACCGAGGGCGTATAAACAAAAACACCGTTGGAATAAACTGGAATGTTGGTCACGCCAAAGTTGAAGGTGTTCAACAGCATCCTGTTGGCAACCGTCGTGAAAAATCCAACCGGATCACTTGTGTTTAAGGTCGTTTTGGCAGAGGCACTGAATAACATTGCCAGTGAAAGAAATAACGACCCAAAGAAAGGAAGCTCATTAAACCTCAAAAAACGCCGTTGTCCGACCCGTTGCATTTTGCTCCTTACGGAAAGCGGTAGAGATGCCGTCAATAGTTTGCCCCAAGTTTTCACATTCTAGTTGTAATCCAAAAAAGAGATTCTACTACATTTAGAAGCGTTTTGCCGAGATATTTTTTTATTTATCTTAAGACAGCCCCCTTTAGCTTTTTTAGTTTTGATACACCCCGACTGACGATTTTGGTTTTTAGCCCTTCAATGGACATTGCCAAGAATTGTTTCACAACATTTCTTGCCAATCCCAATCGCCGGCGCGGTGGAAATTTTCAGCGGAGTTTACTTGCCGAACAAGCTGCCGATGCCGCTTTTGATTTTGTTGACCCCTTCGTTTGCGGCTTTGCCGGCATTGTTGCCGATGTCGGCGGCGGAGCTGGCCACGGCTTTGATGATGGTGCTGGTCAGTTGTGAAAACACCTGCTTGCTCAAGTCGGCGGCGGTGATGCCGTCCGGCCCCGTGCCCAAATTGGCAAGGTGGACCGGCGGCAGCGGCAGGGTCACGCCGTTGTAGTGAACCCTGGCATCGCTGATGAGGAAATCGTCCACCTCCAGTTTTTTGGCGGGCTTGGCGGATACCGTGGCGGTCTGGTTGGTGGTGGCGGGCGCGGCGCTGGTTTTGGCGGCGGCGTTCAGGTTGTCCAGGATTTTACTGAGGTTGTTGTTTCCGGTCAGCGGATTGCCCTCAAAGGTGATCTCCGGCGCGATTACGTGGACCGTTCGCACGACAATTTTATCGGACAAAACCGAAAACGGATTCACGCCGACCTCGGCCTGGCCGACGCTGATGGCGTTGGGCGCCTTGTAACCTGGCGGGTTGCCAACGACCAATCCCTCAACCTTGGCCGAGCCGGTGAGTATGGAGATGTTCACCTTGTCCAGCGTGATGGAAACGCCGGCGAGTTTCGGGCCGATGGTTTCCACGCCCGTCTTGACGATGCCGTTGAGGCAGACGACCGTGACAATCAACCCAACCACCACGAGAGCAAGAATCCCGATGACGCCGATCCAGAGTAATTTTTTCATAGGCAAAAGGTTTACAACCGGCAATTTGTTTGCGCCAGAAAAATATCCATCCGGCAAAACCGTCA
>CAZIFP010000078.1:0-11568 GCA_964538105.1 uncultured Bifidobacteriaceae bacterium | reverse complement strand
ACACGATGCGGCGCGGCGACATGCGGATCGAGCGTCACGCGCTGCAACTGCCGACGACCAATCAGAAATTAAAACTCGATCCGGCAGTGACGCGCGACGGCGAGCGGATTTTGCTGGACGGAGTGGAGATTGCGCGCTCGACCGCGCCGATTCACGGCATCGCAATGGATTTGGGCACAACCACCGTGGTCATGCGGCTGTTGAATCTGGAAACCGGCGAAGTGGTGGCCGACGCGTCGTTTGAAAATCCGCAGCGCTTCGGCGGCTCCGACGTGATGTCGCGCATCCAGTTCGACACCGAGGACAAAAGCAAGCTGTTGCAACGCACGCTGGCCGGTTACATCACCCACGCCATCGAGGAGTTTCCGGTGGATCCGCAGACGATTTACGAACTGGTCGTCGCCGGCAACTCCACCATGCGCGATTTGTTCTTCCGGCTGAATGTTTATTCCATCGGCCAGAACCCGTATCAATCCATCACCGAGCTGGAACTGGTCGAAGGCAAACGCACGACGACGAGTCTGACGGAAAGCGCCAAAAAATTGCTGCTGCCGCTACATCCCAAGGCGCGCGTTTTTGGGATGCCGATCATCAGCCGCCATGTCGGCGCGGACGCGGCTGCGTGCATGCTGGCCGTGGATCTGGCGCATGAAGACCGGATGATCGCCGTCATGGACATCGGCACGAACACGGAATTGATTCTCGGCAACAAGCATAAAATCCTCGCGGCGTCGTGTCCGGCCGGGCCGGCGTTTGAAGGCGGTGCAATTGCCTGCGGCATGCCGGGCTTGCCGGGCGCGATTGAAAAAGTGGCGATCAATGCCGATGGTTCGATGCGCGTCCAGGTGATCGGCGACGGCCCGGCGGAAGGCATTTGCGGTTCCGGCCTGGTGGATCTGCTCGGCGAACTGCTTCGCACCGGACGCATCAATACGCTCGGCCGGTTCGAGTATGGTGAGGATAGATTTGTTCTCGACGTGAAAAGCGACGCGCCGGTTTATTTCAGTGAAAGCGACATCAACGAACTCGCGCAGGCCAAGGGCGCGAACGTCGCGGGCCTGCAGGTCATTTTCAACAACTACGGCATCCGCTTTGACGACGTGGATGTTTTTTATCTGGCGGGCGGATTTGGCCGGCACTTGAACACACAATCTTCCAAACGCATCGGGCTGATTCCGGACATTGATGACGCGAAAATTTTGCAGGTCGGCAACGCGTCAGTCGAAGGCGCGTGCATCGCGCTACTGTCGCGGACGAAACGTGCGGAATTGGAAAGCCTGGTCCGACGCGTCACGCATTGCCGGCTGGAAACGCATCCGCATTTTTTTGACTACTTCGTGGAAGGCTGCCAGTTCAATCCGGTCACTTCCGCGAGTTCACCGGAGTTGCCGGTCACGCCCGGCGCATAAATTTTTGAAACGATGGAACTGGTGGATAACAAACCGGACGTCAACGTGCAGGAGGCTGAATTCAAACGGCTGCTCGGCTATCCGCGCCGGCATGAGCTGGAAGACCGCGCGCGCGAACTTGCCGACGCGACGCGGCAATGGTTTGCGGAACACGGCCGGCCGTGGATTTACGCGCGGCAGGCGGATGCCGTGGAACTCGCCGGCGAACGGCTCATCATCTCCGGCACGAAATTTTACTCGAAGCATCTCCACGACCAGTTCAAGACCGCCGAGGCGCACGGCGCGGTGCTGGTGGCGGTGAGCGCGGGCAGGGAATGCGAAGAAAAAGCACGCGAACTTTGGCAGGCCGGCAAGCCCGACGAATATTTTTTCATGGAGATGTTTGGCTCGGCGGTCGTGGAGCATCTGGTCACGGTTGCGAGCGGACGAATCTGCGGCTGGGCGGACAGTCAAAAAATGGTGGCGCTGCCGCATTACAGTCCCGGCTATTCCGGTTGGGACGTGGCCGATCAGAACAAGTTGTGGCCGCTCATCCGGCAAAACCGGACGCAGGGTTTTCCCGGCCCGCTGGAGGTGATGGACACCGGCATGCTCCGGCCCAAAAAATCGTTGCTGGCCGTCTTCGGCGTCACTCGCCATCTGGACAAGGTGCAAAGCGCGCGCCACTTGGTTCCGTGCGGAAATTGTTTCCTGCCCAACTGCCAATACCGGCGCGCACCCCACAAACATTCGCCGCCGCAAATTGAAAGCGTGAACCGGCTGCAATCCGACTTGCCAGAAAATTTGCCGGCGAAAAGAGCAAGTGCTTCCGGCCTGAATCAGAACGCGAAATATTCAGTCGGCACCAAGGCGCTGCGAAAATGGTCGCAGGAACGGCTGGAATTGAAAACGCTGCCTGACGGTTCAGTGGAGGCGTTGTTCCGCTACGAAGGCACGACGTGTTCCAACCTCGGCCAGCCGCTGGAGTTTCATTACCACATCAAACTCGGTTTGTCGGAGCGCGGCTGCATCATCAGCGACGCCCTTTGCGTTCCAGCACCCGGCGACATTGGCCACACCAAACAGTGCGAGTTTCTGGCCGATGCCGGATCGCTCATGGATCACATCGCCGGTGAAAAACCGCTGCTCGGCAAACCGTTGGACGACGTGCTGACTTGGGCGCGGCCCCACAGTCCGTCCGGCTGCTATTGCGACGCCGACCGCCGCGCGCACAAATGGGGGCTGGCGTTGGAGGTGCTTCATTTTACGCTGGTGCAGCGGGAAAAGCGCCTGGCGAATGGACAGCCGGCAACAATTTTGAAATAATCCGCCCAATCAATATGATCAAGCTTTGCGACATCAACTTGGCCGCGAAAGAAAAACTGCCGCCGGTCTTCGCTGAAAAGTCCGGCATCGGCTCGCATTATGTGGATGCCTTCATCAAACCGATGAACACCAAGCTGGCCGACGGCACGCGCGTTGGCTGCAAGCGCAAGGGCTTGAAAGTCACCCTCACCGTCGGCACCAAAAAGGGTGAAGGTTTGATGCGCCGGATTGACGTGAGCAAAGACCCGGTGGTGATGCTGAACGCCGCGTTGCAGGAAGCCGCCAGGGCCGCCGGCGTGGAAATTCAAATCACGGACAAGGAGATTTTCGTCACGTCACCGCCGGTCGCAGCACCCGTCGCAGCCTGAAGAATCATTTTCCGCGGTTGTGCCGTTCCACCACCTCGCGGATGGCGCGGGTGTGTTCGGGCGTGCTGCCGCAGCAGGAGCCGATGATGTTTGCGCCGGCGGCCAGCGCCTTCGGCACGCCGAGCGCCATGTCGGCGGGCAACTGTTTGTAAACGGCCCTCATGTTTTCCAAAACCGGCAGGCCGGCGTTCGGCTGAACCATCACTGGAATGGAACAGTTCTCGCGGTAAATTTTCGCCACCTTCGCCGCGCCTTTCATGTCCATGCCGGTGCCGCAGTTCAACGCCACGATGTGCGCGCCTTTTTCCTCGACGAATTGAGCGGCTTTTTCCGGCATCACACCCATCATCGTCACATAAAAAGTTTTATCCGCCGACAAATCGTAGGCGAGCGAGGCGATGATGCACGGTGCGCCGGCGGCCTTGGTGGCGTCAATGGCCACGCCGAGTTCTTCCAGCGAAGTCTGCGTCTCGATGATGATTGCATCCACGCCGGCCTCGACCAGCACCGTGGCTTGCTCTTGGTAAGCGGCCTGCGCGGTGGCGGCGGGCAGGTCGCCATAAGGTTCCAGAATCGCGCCGAGCGGGCCGAGATCGCCGAGAACAAAACCGCGGCGGCCGCCAAACGCCTCGCGCGCAATGCGGGCGCCGGCCTGATTGATGGCGCGCAAATCCTCCGCGTGACCGTGCCGCTGGAGCATGAGGCAGCTGCCGCCAAAGGTGTTCGTGATGAGACAGTCCGCGCCGGCGGCGACATAGCGGCGCTGGATTTCCAAAACCCGTTCGGCGTGCGTCACGTTCCAATACTCGCCGCTGCCGCCCTGTTCAAGGCCGGCGAGCATGAGCTGCGTTCCCATCGCGCCGTCGCAGACGAGCCGGCGTTCGCGCAAAGCTTCTAGAAGAGTTTTTTTCACAATTTAGCAAGCTGGATTAAATCAATTCCACGCGCAAACTGCTCCGCACCGGTGATGGGCAGGCATTTTGGTTTTCGCGGATGCGTTAAACGCGACATCGCGTTTTCAATTTGTGCCACTTACAAAAATTTTGCTTCCAGTTCTCTTTTAACAGCCTCAGCCACTTCGTGCGGAGTGCCGGGCCGCTCGCCCTCGTCGCTCCAGCGAAAATGTTTCATGTAGGCATCGGCCTGAATGTGGCCCTGCTTCTGCGCCGAGGCGTCAATGCGTTCGGCGAAACGCGATGGCAGGCTTACCTTGATTTCATCAAAGCCATCCCAAACCTTCACCTCGGACGGGATGTCCTGCCAATACAGGATTTGATATTTCGCCCGGGCATTCGGGTCTTTGTGACCGTTCCCATTTACTTCGGCCCGCTCGGCCTTGACGGATTCGATGGTGTCCAGTTTGGATCTGGCCTTGGGTGCCGCGCCTTTGCCGATGAGATGCAGGAACAAATCCACCGCGCTGGAGGCGTCCGCGCCGTAACCGTCCGCGCCGATTTCATCCGCATACATCTGGCTGATGGGCGCGCCGCCGATCGCCATTTTGACATGACCTAGACCCTTTTCCTCAAAGCCGTCCACAACGATTTTCATGTAGGTCATCGTGGTCGTAAGCAACGCGCTCATGCCGATGATCTGTGGTTTGAACTGTTCGTAGGCCGCGAGAAATTTTTCAATGCTCTGGTCCACGCCGATGTCGTGAACCTCAAAGCCCGCGCCTTCGGCCATCATGCAGACGAGATTTTTGCCGATGTCGTGCAAATCGCCGCGCACGGTGCCCATCACAAGGACGCCTGCCGTTTCGACCACCGAATCCTTCGCCGCCAGCAGCGGTTTCAACACCGCCATGCCGGCCTTCATTGCGCGGGCCGCGATCAATACTTCGGGCACATAGAGAATGTTATATTTGAAATCCTCGCCCACGACGCTCATCCCGGCGATGAGACCATCCGACAACACTTCCTGCACCGGCCGGCCTTCGTCGAGCGCGGCCTGGGTCATTTCACCAACCTCCTTTGCTTTACCTTCGTAAATGCATTGGTTCATTAACGCGTAATCTGGCATTGCAATTTCCTTCTAGCGATTTCCGACAATGACTTCCTGCGATTGAATCCTGCCGTTGAATTCATTCAGCGCCTCAAGCATGGCGAGAATGTTTCGTTTCGGCATTCCGGGGCTGGTGCCGCCGCCGACGGACAAAATCATTCCCCGGTCGCCACCCTTTTCCAAAACGTCCAGCGTGGCCTCGCGCACTTCCTTCGGTGTGCCGCGCACACCGACTTCGAGCGGATTCACGTTTCCCATCAGGCACATCCGGTCACCCACGCGGTCTTTCACCTCGGCGATGTCCGTTTGTTTGCCCCAGTTCAACACGTTGAAACCGCAGTCCGGGAGATGATCGAGGCACGCCTGCACTTCGGCATCGTTGTGATACAACTTCACCCAGTCCGACGGAAACGCGTCGCAAATGCGCTTGAGATACGGATGGCAAAATTCCTTGTAATGCTCTTCGTTCACGAAACCAACAATGTCGTCCAAAATGAAAATGCCTTCGGCCTGGTTGCCCAGCGCCTTTACCTGCGCCTTGAGCCAGTCAATCGTCAGGCGCGTGGTGAGGTCGAGAAGCTTGTGCGCCCACTCCGGTTTTTCCACAAGGTCAATCATCAGGTCCGTGGTGCCGCGCACGAAACCCGCCGTGCACATCGGCCCGCGCGACGTGACGAACGGCTGCACTTCGCCGAGGTCCGCGATGCGCTGCCGGTGCATCCGCATCCGGTGCAGCGTCATTGCCATGAACGCGTCGTTCTCGACCTCGTATTCGGGAAATTTTTCGATGTCTTCGATGTGATAAAGTGTGTGGTATTCGCTGGGTGTGTTGTCCTGCCAGAACTTGATTTTGGAGCCGAGCGCGGAAGGCTCGGCGGCCATGCCGTATTCCATCCACCACGACGGCACCATGATGATGTCGGGAAATTCCTCGTTGATTTTTTTGTTCGACTGGAACCACAGCTCCGGGTCGAGGAAATAATCCATGTGCTTGATGCCGAGGTGGCCGGGAATCCACGGGCTGTCCACAATCATCGCCATCGGAATTTTGTCCAGCTTTTCCATCCGCGCCGCCCGCTTGAAAATATCCCACTGTTCTGGTCTCATGTCTCGATTGCTTCGGTAAAAGGTTGGTTCGCCGTTGTGATGCCAGACATTCTTTCGCCTTAAATCTTACCAACTTCAAGCTGGAAATGCCTGAATTGGAGTATTGTCCATTCAATTCATACTATCTTCCATGCCGAAGCCCCAAATTTCGGGTTCAGCGATGGATTTTCGGGTCGGTGATATGACCGGCAAAGGAAAACGGGGACGCCGCCCGCGCGACGTCCCCGCCCCCATCTCCCTATGCGTTAGCGACGGATCACTCCACCCGCTAACAAATTCTGCGCCACACAACGGCTTCCGGCTGTGTATACCAATGCCGTTCCCGCCATCAGGCGGGAGAATTATTTGTAAGCAGAAACGACGCCAATGGAAGACGAATGGCGGACAAAAGCGGCTTCGAAATCAAAGCGTCCCTAATCCAGACAGGTGAAAACGAAAACGGGGCAGCCTCACGCATCCCAGTCGCCGGTCTGCAGATACGGCTTGAGTTTTTCCTTGAGCGTTTCACGGCCGCGATGGATGACCGATTTGGTGGCCGAAAGCGAGCAGTCCAAAACCCTGGCAATCTCCTCGTAGCTCAACTCGTCCCGGCGGCAGAGCAAAATGGCGGTGCGTTGGATCTCCGGCAATTCAGCCAGCGCCGCCTCGATTTTCTGGGCGAGTTCCTGGTGCAACATTTTTTCCGGCGGCTGGAAAATCATTTTATCCTCGTATTGCCGCGCCGGCTGGCCTTCGTGTTCGGCGTGGGATTCATCGAGCGATTCGGCGGGATGGCGCGAGCGGCGGCGGAGTTCGTTCAGGCACAGGTTCCGGGCGATGGTGAAGAGCCAGGTGGAAAATTTCGCCGTGCGCTCGTAGCGGGCGCGGGATTTGAAGACCTGCAAAAAAACATTTTGCGCCACGTCCTCGGCCTCGGTTTCGTCCCGCAGCGAGCGATGGACAAAATTCATCACCGGCTGCTTGTATTTCTCGACCAGCTCGGTGAACGCCGCGCGGTCGCCGCGCTTCACGCGCAGCATCAGGACGGCATCCGGGTCGGGTTGGACTGGCATGGCGCGGGCATGGTAACAAACTCCGCGCCCGCGAAAAGGTTTTCGCAACCGCGAATGAAGTTAGAAATTTTCCGCGCGGAAAACTTGAAACTTGAAACCTGAATCGGGATGATATGCGCCCGTGCAGGATTTGATCAGAAAAATTGAACTCAACGCGCAGGAGCGTCTGCCCGCGCCGACCGGCAGCGATGCGGCGGAAAAACTCGCCCGTTACAAAGGATTTCTCAAGGTCGAAACCCACCGGCTCAAGATCGAGCACCGCGGCGGCGCCGGCGGCCAGGAAATCTGCCGGGCGCGCGCGACCATCCTCGACGAATTGCTGCGGCATCTCTGGGCCTCGGCGTGCGCCAGCCTTTCGCCGCAGGCGCAAAAAGAATTCCCGGCCATCGCGCTCGTCGCCATCGGCGGCTACGGCCGCGCGGAACTGAATCCGCACAGCGACATTGACTTCATGTTTCTCCACAATGGCCAGGTTGCGGTGGGCCGGCCGCTGCCGCATTTGTCCCGGCTGATTGATGGCGTGCTGTATCCGCTGTGGGACACCGGTCTGAAAGTCGGCCACGCGGTGCGGAGCATTGATGAGTGCGTGAAGATTGCGAACGAGGACATGCAGTCCAAAACCTCGCTGATCGAGGCGCGGCTGATCGTCGGGAGCGAGGCGCTCTTCAACAAACTGCAGAAGGCGATTGTGGTCAGATGCGTCTCCGGGTTCGAGGAAAAATACATCGCGGCGCGCGTCGAGGACCAGGCATCGCGGCACGCCAAATACGGCAACTCCGCGACGATGCAGGAGCCGAACATCAAGAACGGTTGTGGCGGCCTGCGCGATTTTCAGAACCTGGTCTGGATGGCGTTTTTCAAATACCGCACACGCACGCTTAAAGAACTGCAGGCGCTCGAATTCGTGACCGAGTCCGAGCGCAAGCTGATCGAGGCGGCCTACGATTTTCTGCTGCGCGTGCGGACGGAGCTGCATTACGAAGTGCCCCGGCCGCTCGATGTCCTGGGCAAGAATCTGCAGCCCGCCGTGGCGCACGCACTGGGCTATCTTGACCGTTCGCCCAGCAAACGCATTGAAAAATTCATGCGCGACCTTTACACGCACATGCGGAACATTTTCATCATCACGCGCACGCTGGAACAGCGCATGGCGTTGATTCCACCGTCGCCCAGCAGGCTTTCCCTGCGCGCCTGGCTGCCCAAACGAAAACGCGAACCGGAGATCGTGGACGGTTTCAAGTTCATTGACGGCGAGATTCACGCTGTGTCGAACCGAATTTTCCGCGATTCGCCGCGCCGGCTCATGCGCGTGTTTCTGCACGCGCAGCAGCGGCACATGAAACTGCATCCCGATCTCGCGCAGCTCGTCCGCAGCCAGATTGCGCTGGTGGACCGCGATTTTCTGAACGACGAGCACGTCCGCGAATCCTTTCTCACCATCCTCGAACGGCGCGGCGAGGTGGCACCGGTTCTGCGCGCCATGCACGAGGTGAATTTGCTCGGCAAATACATTCCCGAATTCGGCAAGCTGACCTGCCTGGTGCAGCATGAATTTTATCATCAATACGCCGCCGACGAACACACACTCGTCTGCCTCGAACAGATGGACAAAATCTGGGAGGCGCAGGAGCTGCCGTATAAAAATTACTCGCCGCTGTTTCAGGGCTTGAACCGCCCCGGCCTGGTTTACCTCGCCCTGCTGCTGCACGATGTCGGCAAGGCGGAAGGCCACAAAAAGGGCGGCCACGCCGCAGTCAGCGCGGACATGGCGATGCGCGCGGCGAAACGTTTGCAACTCGACGGCTCGGCGTCGCACACGCTGCGGCTCATCATTGAAAACCATCTGCTCATGGCGACGCTGTCGCAGCGGCGCGACCTCGACGATCCGGCGGTCATCCGGAATTTTGCGCGGCAGATCCAAACGCCGGAAAACCTGAATCTGCTCACGCTGCTGACGTTCGCCGATTCGCAGGGCACCAGCGACAAGCTGTGGAACGGCTTCAAGGATTCGCTGCTGTGGCAGCTCCATTCGCGCGCGATGGTGTTGCTCACCGGCGGCACGGAATTCCGCCGCGCCTCGGAGAAGCAGCTCGAACAGTTCAAGCAGGAGGTGCGCGAACTGGCGCCGCCGCTCATCAGCGACGAGGAATTGACGGGACATTTCTCCACGCTGCCGCCACCGTATTATCAAATCCACACGGCGCAGGAGGTGCTCGACGATCTGGAACTCACGCACCGTTTCATGCACCGGCTGATCCGCGAAAACGACCGCGCGCTCTCGCCCGTGACCGCCTGGATGGACGAGCCGAACCGTGGTTACAACGTCGTCAAAATCTGCACCTGGGACCGGGCCGGGCTGTTCGGCAAAATCGCCGGCTCGTTGAGCGCCACCGGACTGAACATCTTGAGCGCGCAGATTTTTACGCGCACCGATGGCATTGCGCTCGACACCGTGTTTGTCAACGACGCCCGCACGGGAAATCTCGCCGCCCGCGCGCAGCACGACAAGTTTGCGGAGCTGCTGGAAAAGGTGCTGGCTGGTGAAACCGTGGATTTGCCCGCGCTCATCAATCGCCAGATCACCAATCGGCCGGTTTACCAGGCTTACGCGGGCGAGCGGATGCCGACCGAAATTCATTTCGACAATGAGGTGTCCGAAACGCGCACGCTCATCGAGATTGAAACCGAGGATCAACTGGGTTTGCTTTACGCCATCTCGCAGACCTTTGCCGAACTGGCGGTGGACATCGCCGGGGCGCGCATCGTCACCGAACGCGGCGCGGCGATTGACAGCTTTTATGTGCGCGAATTGGACGGCGGGAAAATCATTTCCACCGACCGGCAGAAACTGATTGAAGCCAGACTGCGCGAAGCCATCAAACGGTTTGACGCGGCACGGCCTGTGCAACTGAAATGACCTGTTGACTTCAACAGCTCATCTGGTATATTTCGCGTCCCTTTGTTGGGTTTTGAAATGAAAACGCATTTACCTAAAGTGAATTTGGACCAGCGCAAGTGGCACGTCATTGATGCCGACGGCGCCGTGCTTGGCCGCCTGGCCGTGCAGATCTCGGATATTTTACGCGGCAAGAACAAGCCCGTTTACACGCCGCACCTCGACGCCGGCGACTTCGTGGTCGTCATCAACGCCGAGAAGGTCAAGCTGACCGGCAAGAAGGAAAAGGCCAAGGAATACATGAGCTACTCCGGCTGGAAGGGCGGCGAGAAATACGCCACCGTCGAGCAGGTGCGCGCCAAGCAGCCCGAATTCCTCATCACCCACGCCGTCAAAGGCATGATTCCCAAGAACCGGCTCGGCGCGCAGTTGCTCACCAAGCTGAAAGTGTTCAAGGGACCGAAGCATGATCACGCCGCGCAAATACCCGCCATGCTTGCCGTCGCGAAATAATTTCCGGCTATCAACTATCAACTCCTAACTATCAACTGACAGATGGCCACCAAAACCACCAATGAATTTCTCGGCACCGGCCGGCGCAAAACCGCCGTCGCCCGCGTGCGTCTCGCCACCGGCACCGGCAAAATCACCGTGAACCGCCGGGCGTTTGACAATTATTTTCCGCTGGAAACCCAGCGTTCCGTCGCCACCCGCCCGTTGACGGTGGCTGGCGCGCTGGAAAAATTCGATGTGCGCGTGAACGTCTCGGGCGGCGGGCCGAACGGCCAGGCCGACGCCGTGCGCCACGGCATCGCCCGCGCGCTGATTCAATTTGACGCCGCCCTGCGTCCGCCGCTGAAGGCGGAAGGGTTGCTCACGCGCGATTCGCGCATGCGCGAACGCAAAAAATACGGCCAGCCGGGTGCGCGCAAGCGCTTCCAGTTCTCGAAGCGTTGATTCGCTCTGGATTTTGCAAACCCCGCTGGCACAAGTCAGCGGGGTTTTTTGTTTTAAGAATTTTTTTTATACGGTAAAAGAAAGGTCGAAATGAAATCGAAAAAAGTCGCCATTGTCGGTGCGTCCGGATATTCCGGCGAAGTTTTGGTGCAGTTGCTGTTGAACCATCCGCATGCGGAACTGGTCGCCGTCACCTCGCGCCAAAATGCCGGACAGACGCTCGCGCAGGTTTTTCCCAAATTCGCCAGCCACCCAAAGTCAAAAACACTCCGGTTCACCGAGCCGAATCCCGAAGTTCTGGCGAAGCAGGCCGACGTGGTGTTTCTCGCGCTGCCGCATGGCGTCGCCGCCGAATATGCCGTGCCGTTGGTCAATGCCGGTTGCGTGGTCATTGATTTGAGCGCCGATTTCCGGCTCAAGAGCGTGGAAATCTACAAGGAATTTTACGCACACGATCATCCCGCGCCGGA
>CAZIFP010000077.1:0-11586 GCA_964538105.1 uncultured Bifidobacteriaceae bacterium | reverse complement strand
TCCAGTCAGCGAAGTCAACGGCCACCTGTTACCGATGTCTTGACAACTCTACAGCAGCGCGATGTCCCTACCTTTCGGTGAATTACCTAATTTTGTCAGACAATTACTTAATTTTGGCGCAACATTACTTAACAGCGTCACAACATTACTTAACAGCGTCACAACATTACTTAACAGCGTCGCAACATTACTTAACGGCGTTGCAATATTACTTAATTTTGGCGAAGAATTATCTAATTTCGTCAGACAATTACTTAATTTCGTCGCAACATTAATTAATTTCCTGTATAAAAATCGCCAGTTTGCCGGCCAACCCAGCCTAAAACGACCTAAAAAAACCTGTTTTTGATCAAAACAGGCATTTTGACTGATTTTTGGAGGGGCCGGATGCGCGGCATCACCTCCGACCGCTTCGCGTTGATGAAAACCTCAGGTATGGTTTTGCCACGGATGGGCACTAATTAACCCGGCGCTCAGCCGGCATGACGGAATACGGCTCAAATTCACGCGCTGTTTCAGAAGACCGGCTTTAGATCTGAAGGCTTCCACAACTTCAACCTGAAGCCAGTCCCCGTTTTATGTGACTATCGGACGCAAACTTCCGGTGGCATTTTGGCTGCGACATGCTATTACTTAAGCAGGAAATGAAGCCGGTGCGTGATCAGCAAAATCCAGCAGGTCGGCTCCGTTTACCGCTCCACACCACGCCAGCCCCATTAGGCAAGGGCCGGCAAAATAAAATTATTCACCCCATTTCATTGGCTCAGGCGCTGTTTTCCCAGGCCCGGCTTTTTGCGTTTGTCGTTCTGTCCTTTGTCGCTACTCATCCGGCCCAGGCATTCAGCGGCGCAGCCGTGCCGTGGACGACTTACGAGGCGGAGAACATGACCATCAGCGGCGGCACAATTTTGGGGCCGCTGTATGGCCCCAATGTAGTCGCTTCGGAATCGTCGGGTCGGGAATGTGTTCAGCTTGCGGGCACCGGCCAGTATGTGCAATTCACCAACCAGTCGGCCGCCAATTCCATCGTGGTGCGCTACAGCGTGCCGGACACGGCAAACGGCACGGGAACCAATTACACGATCAGCCTCTATACCAACGGGGTGTTTGTCGAAAAGCTGCCGCTGACCTCCGTGTATTCCTGGCTGTATGGCAGTTATCCGTTCGCGAACACTCCGTCCGCGGGATCGCCCAGAAATTTTTATGATGAGGTTCGCACCAACAACCTCAACCTCAACCCGGGCGATGTGGTGCGCCTGCAAATGGACAGCACCGACACCGGCTCTTATTACGTCATTGACCTCGTTGACCTGGAAAACGCCGCCGCGCCGATCACGCAGCCCACGAACTCACTGTCCATTACGAGTTCGCCGTATAATGCCGACCCCACGGGAGTCAATGACAGCAGTGCCGCGCTGGTGAATTGCATCTCGGCCGCCGGCAGCAGCAAAATCGTATGGATGCCCGCCGGAACCTACAAAATTTCCGAACCGATAAATCTTCCTTCCAACACCACGATTCAAGGCGCTGGCATGTGGTTCACAACCTTGGTTGGAGATCCGACAGTTTATGGCAACCCAGCCAACACCTATACATATAATAGCAGCAACCGACGAATTAGTTTCGTGGGAGGTGGCAGCAATATCCATTTGTCTGATTTCGCAATTGTCGGCAAGTTGAACTACCGGAATGACAGCGACTACAATGACGGACTGGTCGGTTCATACGGCACCGGCTCTACCATCTCACGCCTCTGGGTGGAGCATGTCAAGACCGGCGCGTGGATTTGGAATTCAAAAGGGCTGGTCCTTGACAGTTGCCGGTTCCGCGACACGATCGCGGACGGTTGCAATATCAATTATGGGATGCAAAGCTGCATCGTCACGAACTGCACCTGCCGGGGCACCGGTGACGACTGTTTTGCCTTCTGGCCGGCGAGTGCGGGCTCATATATCCCAGGTCAAAACGTCGTAACGCACTGCACGGCACAAACACCTTTTCTGGCCAATGGCGGAGCCATTTACGGCGGTGTTGGCAACCACATTGAAGACTGTCAGTTTCTGGATATCACCTACGGCTGCGGCATTCTTATCAGCACAACATTTAATGTCGGAGCCAATGTATTCAGCGGAACCACGGTGGCCCAGCGATGCGACCTCGTTCGCGACGGCGGCTACGATCCCGGCTATCAATGGCGTGCCGCCCTGCAGCTTTGCCTGGACACTTACAGCGTTGGCATTTCGAATGTGAATCTGAACAATCTGAACATTACGAACAGCATTTCCGACGGCATGAGCATCATCGGCGGCACGGGCATGTTGACCAACGCGGTGGCGGCCAACGTGAGCATTCCCAATTACGGAATCGGTGCCAGCGGCCGGAACGGACTTTGGGCGAGCAGTGGGACCATCGGCAGCATGATCGTGAGCAATTCAACCATCGCCGAATACCGGAACGACTCATCTAAATTCATTTTTACTTTCGTGACGAACAATGCCATGAGCGTGACGGTGCAAGCCAACCCACCGGGACTTTCATTCGCGGTGGATGGCACGAACTATACGAGTGCGCAAACCTTCAACTGGACACCGGGTTCAAACCACACCATCGCCACCACCTCGCCGCAGAGTGGAAGCGCGGGAGTTCAATATGCCTGGAGTTCGTGGAGTGATGCCGGGGCGGTTTCACATACCGTCAGTCCGACCATCACCACCAACTATACGGCAAATTTTTCGACGCTGTATTACCTGACGATGAGCGCGGGCGCGGGCGGCAGCGTAAGCCCGGGCAGCCTGTGGACGAACAGCGGCACGGCGGTGAACATCAGCGCGACGGCATCCAATGGTTACAGTTTCTTGAACTGGATCGGCAGCGGGAGCGGGGGATATACAGGCAACAACAATCCGGCTTCGGTGATGATGAACGGGCCCATTACCCAAACTGCCAGTTTTACAACGCAAGTGCAAACACTGGCCTTTGTGCAACAACCCGGCAATGTGCTCCAAGGCGCAATCATCTCTCCAGAAGTCCAGGTGCAGGCGTTTGACATCAATGGCCTGGCGATCGCCAACGCGACGATTAACCTGGCGCTCGGCAGCGGCACCGGAACTTTGGCCGGCACGTTGATGCGTTCCACGGACGGCGGCGGCGTCGCCCATTTCAATGATTTGAGCGTGAACCAAGCCGGTCCGAAAACGCTGACCGCCACCGCCGCCAGCGGTAATGCACCACCGACCAACAGCAGTTCTTTCGCAGTCATTGGTTCAGTGGCGGCACTGGTCTTTACCACCCAGCCCGGTTTGGCAGTGGCAGGAGTTCCCTTCGGCCAGCAACCGGTTCTCGAAGCGGTGGACGCTTTCGGAAATCCGACCACTGCGGGTTTGCCGGTCAGCTTGGTAGTCAATCTCGCGTTGACAAACGGTAGCGGCAATTTGCTCGGCACGACCACTTACAATATCGGCACCGGTGGAAGCAATGGAGTGGTCACGTTCACCGATCTGGCGGTTGACACCGCCGGTAGCGGCAATCAACTCGTGGCTTCGACTTCTATTTCAACTGGCAATCCAGTGTCCGGCGCGGTGCTGTGGCTGGACGCCAGCGATCCGAGCACTTTGACCACCAACGCCACGAGAGTTCAGGCGTGGAAGAACAAAGGCAATGGCGGCGCGGGAGCAACCGGCACCAATCTCTGGTTCACCCAGAATTCGGCGGCGCTCCAGCCGTGGCTGACCAACCAGTTGAATGGCTTGCCAGTGGTGACCTTCAACAAGAATGGAAGCAGTTACGGCGCGGGCTGCACTTACCTCGGCAACATCGGCCAGAACGCCTACGCCAACAGCGGCAGTCAGATGACTTATTTCGTTGTCGCGCGCCAATCGGAAAACAACATCGGCTGGCAGGCACCAGTCAGTTTCAGCACATCGGGACAGACGGACGGTCAAGGCACGGCTGGCGTGGTAGTTCTGACCGACGGCAGCCAAAGCGCGCCTTACCCGCTCGGCATCCAGCGCAATCATCCCGCCACGCCGATACAGGCGGACGTGACCGCAGTTGCCGCGAACACGGCCTTTGAACTGACCTTTCTAGATAATGCCGGCACAGCCAGCCTGTATTTGAACGAGTCGGGCGGTCTTGTCAGCAGCAACACGGCAAACATTGTCAACGGCATCAATCCTTACACCTACGGCATCACGGACGTAACTGTGGGGGGACGTTTGGAACCAGACCCGACAACGGTGGACAACGGCTGGGACGGGGATATAGCCGAGGTGCTGGTTTATAACACTGCCTTGAGTGTGGCCGACCGGACTTCCGTGGAAAATTATCTGACGGCCAAATGGCTTGCGTCCGGTGGCGGCTTTTCCATTAGCAACGCCGTGAGTGCAACTTTCATAGTTTCCCCGAATGGCACTGCGTCTCAACAAAAAATTCTTGGCATCTTGATCAACGCCGACGGATCAGTGACGCTGACCTACGCCACGACGCCGAACTACCCCTACCACGTCGAAGTCACGACCGGCCTTTCACCCGCATCCTGGACCACATTGGCCGGAAGCACGACCAACGCAATCGGAACCTCGGTGATTTTCACCGATTCCAATCCGGTCAGCGCCGGGCAGCGGTATTACCGCACCGTCTCGCCCTGACAAACAACTGAGCAGGCCGTTGAGGATTTCTTCCCCGGTTATGCCCGTGCCTTCACTGAAGTTGGCAAGGAGCGCGGCTGGCCGCCCGTTACGCGCGCTCAGTTCAACGCTCTGCTCGGCCGGCACGGAGCTTTGATGGTAGGCAACCCCGAAGAAGTGGCGAAAAAGATAACCTCAGCATCCGTAACGGTCGCCCCTAATTTACGGCTCAAGGTCGCCGTCGCCCGTCGCTTGCTGGGTAAGTTTTGACTGCAACTCTTGCGTTGTTATGCCCGCGTCTTTAAACTTTTTGTTATATGCCTGCTGTGAACCAGTGCTGGCAATCAAACCGGCCGTTTCGTTTACGGCGGTTGCTTTACCAATGGCCTTGTCTTCGTCGGTAGCCATTTTTAAAAGCAACTGCGTGTAAATCATCCGTTTCAACGTTTTGCGCTTAAGGGCCAGCAATTCTTTCGGCGAAATCTCCTTATGATTTAACGCGGCACCGCGCTGCATGGCACCGATTTCTTCGTCCAATTGGCTCCGGTTTACTGCAAACCCGTTTCCTTTGGCAATGACTTCATCGGCTATGGCTTGTGTGATTTGTGCTGTTACTGCAATTGCGACAAACACAGCAATGGTCACATATTGTCTTAAATTATCGGGTTTCATTTTTCTGAATCTTTTGTCGCGTTCTACATGAATCAAATCGGTAAACGAGTCAAACCAATTGAAAATCCGGCATGTCAATCCTGACCTGGCCCCCCATGCGGTTTGTAATTAATGTTTATGCCAGTATCTGGTTTTGAAGAAAAGACACCTTGTTGCCGGATTCCAAATTCGTTCAACATGGCCGTCTCGCTCTCGTATTTGGTGAAACCCTCTGGAGGTAAAAATAAATCATCTGCCAGTTTTTCCTGCCTGATTTTTAAAAGTGTTAGTGTAAATGCTTGAAAGCTGTTGAGGGATTTTGTCTGCAGTGGCAAACCACCCGCGTCCAGAGCTCTGATCAGCTGAAATGCCAGGGTTTGACCATCGCTGGTCATAACTGTCACATTTGTTGCATCACCTGGATGGCCATCCATTCGTTCGATTGGGCTCGTGACGACTTGAGCCCGGATGTTGGTGTAATGAACGGCATTATCCAACGGTGCATATCCTTGCAATGCTTCACTAAAAACATATCCCTGATTGGATCCCTCATCCCAGATCAATCCGAACTCGCCCACCACCGCAGACTTTTTATTTTTCGTGGCGAAGACAGCCTCAAGGCGAATCTTTCCTCCACGCACGAGAATCTGCCCCGATATTGGATGCTCCAGGTCCTCCTCAAAAGTCATGGAAAACTCCGAACTATAGGCATTGCCGTTGGTCAGCAATATACCGACGGGCCCTGTAATTAGAGAAGTCAGTTTTGGCAATAATACTTCCGGCCCTCCTTTCACAAAACCGGTGGGTTGGCTTGAGGCACAGCCGGAAACGATGGCTGAAATAACCGTCAGAACGATGAATGGTTTTACGGCGTGAATTTTCATTTTTAATGCGTCAACGAGGGCATCCGGTAAGGATTACGGCGAATTGTTGGGCGATGGATTGGCGTCATATTCTTTGCACCACCACCCCGCATTTGCCCCCTGAAACTGCAATAGCACAATTTTTCTGCCATAAGCGGTGTCTATCAGAACGGCCGTGTAATAATCTGCCGGTATGCTTAGGCCGATGCAAACCCGGCGAATTGTAATGATGCGGTGACTGTTATCACCGTATGCCGAATCGCAATATTCTGAAATCACGTCTGCCGTGGATGCCGACTCCGGTAAATCAACTGGGGTAAAAATGCCGTAGGCCCAATACCCGTTTGATGATGAGAGCTTCGTCACGAGCTGATTAATCGGGTCTAACTCCATCGCCTTTGGTTTTGGAATTCTTGCATGAGGCCCAGATGTTGACATGCATCCAGTCAGCAAGTTGGAAATGAGCAAGATGAAGAGCAGTCGGATTATATTCATCAATTCGCCTTCCCTTGTAGATCGTGGCCTTGGTTTGGCCAACCCGAACAATTTTAGGGAAATTGGCTTTCTTCATTCCCTGATTGTCAGGAAACAGTCAGGAAAGTCAACAATCCTTCAAATAACCAATTAAATGATGGTGCCGACGGAGGGGGTCGAACCCACACATCCTCACGGATACCAGATTTTGAGTCTGGCGCGTCTGCCAATTCCGCCACATCGGCCACCGGCTCACCAATATATTTTGTCATCGCGCGAAGTAAATAAGTTTCGCCGCAAAAACAAACGCCGGCCTGAAATTTTCCAGACCGGCATCAGGACAAAACTGGCGGCGCGCTCAAAAACCAACGGACGAGCGCGTGCCTTGCTTGGTGATTTCCTTCTCGCCTTCCCAGACCGCCAAGCCGCTCTTGGGATCGGTCAGCGAAAGCTGGAAGCTGTAAGTGGACTGGCTGGTATTGCCGGCCTTGACGGCGAGCTGGATGATTTTGCCGGACAGCGTGAAGTCCGGGGTGCGGGTGCTTTTCACGTCGGACTTGAAATCATTCTCCTGCTGCAAACCCTGGGCCATCGGGTCTTCGGCGGTGCCGCCCAAACCCATCGTGGTGGTGGTCACCGCCTTGCCGCTCTGGAGCAGGGCGACACGGATTTTCTTGGTGAGCAGATCAATGTCAATCTGCTGGCCGGTGTTGTTGACGATGCGGCTGATGGCCAGCACGGCGGGCGGATTGGCCACGCGTCCGAGCGCGCCGGACGCGAGCAACTCGCCCGTCATCGCATCGGCGGCCTGCATGTAGTCCTGAATGTTGATCTGGCCGATGGTGACGACGCTTTGATTTCCACCGGTCTGGACGTAATGAGCATTGGTTGCACAGCCGGCACCAACCAGCGAAACAGTTGCGGCCAGAACCGGGAAAAGAATTTTATTTTTCATAGAGTATTTTGATTGGAAACAAGGTTAATTGGCGATGAATTTGACGCGAAAATCCCGGCACTCAGCGGTTGGTGCCAGGCTGGAAACAAATTTGTCTTCGCCACCCTGAATCTGGTCGGGCACCTCGACGGGCGCGAGCGTGGTGATCTGCATGCCGTTAGAGTCAAACCATTCAAAATGGTAGCTGAAGGGCTGCGGCGAGCGGGTATTATTGAGCAGTTCAATCTGCACCTTGAGAAATCCGCCGGGCGTCATGGTCGAGTTGACGCCGACGATGGAAACCCGGTTATACAGCTTCTTGTCGGTGACGGCGCGCTGATCAGACACCATCTGGCGCTGGCCGGTTTTCTGGGCGTTCTCTACCGAATTCACGGATGTTTTGCAGCCGGAAACCGCCAGCAGCAGCGCCCCGGAAAACGTGAGAAAAAGTCCTGTTTTCATTTCAGTTTCATTTGCGTCACCAGCAGCGGGCTGGCGGCATTGATGGATTTGACGTAAATCAGGTTAATCGTGCCATCACCAATTGTCACTTGCATTCTTTGACGACCGCCGGGCGTTTCCAATTCAATTTTTCTTTCCGGCGGCGTCGGAAAATGGCAGACCTGAAACTGTTTCGGCAGCGTCGTCCAGGTGCGCTCGTCGGCAATGTTGACTGCGGCCTGATAAATGGCGGTTCCGATTTGCATGAACAGTCCGGCAATGTCGTTTTGCTGGCCGACCGCCTGGTTCGCGGCGTAGGCGGCCACGCCCTTGACGACGGTGGCCGCGATGGTTTTGGTGATCACAATCGGCATTTCATTTTTGAAATCAATGCCGATGACGCTGTCCATGTCGGAGACCAGCGCCGTGGCCAAGGTTTTGCCATCCGCCGTCACGGTCAGGCTGGGAACAAAATTCCCCTGCGGCTTGAGCGTGGGAAACGCCGCGCCGATGTAGGAAACTTTTGCAACGATGATGGGAATATCAATGCGCAACTGATCGCGCACCGGCGCGCAGCCGGTTTCAAAAATCACAAACGTCGTCGGCGGCAACGGCCGGCCGTTGATCAAATGATCCACCATCGCCAAATCTTCTCTGGCATAGCGGTTGTCCGGCGCCATTTCCGTGACGCGCTCGAAGGATTTGCGGGCGCGTTCCAGATCCGAATTATCGGCGGCGTCCGTCATAAAAAACAAACCGTCGAGATAAACGGTGAACGGATTGACGTAAGCCGCGTAAGGTTTGAGATTGTTAAGATTCGTGGAACTGTTTTGAATTTGCGCCTGAAGGCCCGGATCATTTTGCGCCTTTTGAATCGCCGCGCTGTCCTTGTTTTTGGCCGCCTCGTCCTGGACTTTTTCAATACGTTTCTGGTTGTCCGTGACGGCGTCCTGCTGGCGCTGGTAGGCGCGGATGAGTTCCGGCCGGGCCTTGTCCGGCTCGCCCAGCGCGAGATAATTCAGCGCCCGGTAAGTGTTCAGCATGATGCCGTCGTAGGCACGACCTTCGTAAGCCAGGTTGGCCTGGTTGGACAGCAGCGCGCCGGTTTCCTGCCCGAGCCGGACTTTGGCCTTCTGCGCGTAGTCATCCATCTGCTGCTGCGCTGTGTCGAATGCCCGGTTGCTGTCCTCGTATTGGCCGTTCGCGCGCAGCACCGCGCCCTGTTCCAACCGCCAGATGATGGCGTCCTTGTTGTCGGCGTTTTTGTCCGCCGTCTTGGTGGCCTCGACCACGGCGTTGGTCAAATCGCCGCGCTGCCAGTATTGAATGACTTTATTTTGTTGCTGGTAGGTTTTGCAACCGGTCGCGAGCAGACCGGCCACCGCCGCCAGCAGCAGCGATTGAACGCAGGGCTTGAATCCAGCAAGTGTTTTCAACGGGAAATTAATTTGCGGGCTGCGGCGGCTTGCGCAGTATTGCGCCCTTGTCAATGCCCTGGTCATCCACGACATCCGCCAGCGAGGTCTTCGGGTTCACCTGCGTGATCTTCACCGTGCCGACTTTCACCTCTTCGCGGCCGAGCGATTCCTTCGTGTCCGGGTCAATCAATTCCTGGCCGAGCGCATACGCATTGAACGTGTCGCCCACGGCCACGCCGCCGCCCTCGCCGCGATTAAGGATGACTTGTTTGTCGCGACGGATGAGAACCTTGATCGGAAAAATCACGTCCGCAAAATGATTGGCAATTTTCTGCGCCATGTCGCGCGCCACCATGACCATCATCTCGTCAGTCAGATTGCCGTTCTTGGACGCATAGCTTTGGTTTTCGGAAATGTCCTTGAATGCGTCGTTGCCGGTTTGCAGATTCGCCGACTCGATCAATTTGCCCGTGCTCGAATCATAAAGCTTCCCGACCACCGACAGCCGGAATACTCGTTTGGTGGCGCTGCGGCCCGTGCCGGCGAACGTGGCCGTCTCGACGTAATCCTGAAAATCGTCAACCGTCGCCACGAGCAGAAAAGTCGCGCCGGCAAGCTTGCCGGCCTTGGCGACGGTGTTGGTGGCCACGTTGGTGGAGGTGTCGAGGGCTTGTTCATAGAAAATGTCGGGCAAATCACTGCGGCCGACGACATCGAATTTGCGCGTCGCGTTGATGCGGTCAATCAACTGGCTGTTCATAGACTCAATGATGCGCCCCAATTCCAATCTTTTATCCGGCATCATCGAGGCATCCAGCGACGGCGTCGGCCTGATGGATGAGACGGCGATGGTGGCTTTGCCGTCCTGCGCAGATGCGAGCGCGGGCAATAGCACGGCGATGAACAGACTGAAACAAATTTTACGGAAGGAAATTATTCTCATGACGGTTACATTGATCGGTTAAAGTTTCTTGACGGGGAAAATTAAATCACTGACCCGAAGCATTCGTGCTGGTCATCGAAGCGCCGGAGCGGCCGGAGCGTTTGTCATCGGTGGCGGCGCCGGATTGCCGGTCGGTGCCGGCATGTGCGCCGGGCGGCCATATTGATCCACCAAAATGTCGTAAGGCACCTGGATGGTGCGACCGTCACTCGTGGTCTCTGTTCGCCAGTAACGCACCATGTGATATTGCGGATCGAATGTGTAGGCGAAACCATGCGTGGTCCCCTGCACCGCACCCACGCCGAACCCGGCCACGTTGCCGGCCGCCACGCCCACGCCCGCGCCCACGGCCTTGCCTGCCGTCGGTCCGGGCTGATACGGATTGCCCGCGCCGTAATCGGAGCGGCAGCCGGTGGCGGACAGAAGAATTACCAAGCTCGCGAATGTTCCGGCGATGATGGTCGTTTTCATGTTGTGCCTCATAGCTTGTCGAGTTGTCCTAGTTTTGGGGCAACCCAACCCGCCGTTCAAGCAAATTGTCCGACGGAAAACCGCCCGCCGACCGACGACGGGCGGTGTCCTGAAGCTCGCTTATTGCTTGTCGTATTGCAAGGCCAGCTTGAGCTGCTCAATGGCCGCATCACATTCCTTCAACGCCGCCTCGCGGTGGCCGCCAAAGTCGTGATCGGCATTCTTCAAGTCCACTTTCGCCTTTTCCAGCGCGTGGATGGCATTGCGGATGGCCGGATGCCGCTCATGGGTTGGAGTTTGTGTGGCTGGCGGCGGAGTGCTTTGCGCCAGGGCCGTGGTGTTGGTGTAAATCGCCGCCCCGGTCAGGGTCAGCAGGGTTGCAATCAATGTTATTTTCCGTTTCATAATGTTGTTTGGTTGTGTTGCGGGCAATGTGCCCACGGTTCCATAGACGCTGAAGATTCCAAAAGGATTCAAAAAATCTGCACTTCAATTTCCCGCCGGAACCGGCAGAATGCTTCCGTGATTGCAAAACGTGTCATCCCCTGTCTCGACGTCCACGCCGGCCAGGTCACGCGCGGCGTCCAGTTCGGCGTGGCCGAAAAGGGCGGCCTGCGCAACGTCGGCGACCCGGTCGAACTCGCCCTGCGCTACAACGAGCAGGGCGCGGACGAAATGGTCTTCTTCGACATCACCGCCACCGCGCACGGACGCGGCACGATGGTCGAGGTGATCGAGCGCGCCGCCGACCAATGCTTCATGCCGC
>CAZIFP010000076.1:0-11599 GCA_964538105.1 uncultured Bifidobacteriaceae bacterium | reverse complement strand
GATCATCGCGAAATTGACGACCATTTCAAACGCATCCACCAGACGGACGATCCGGTGGTAGCGCTGCGGCTGTTGGAAAAAGCGCCGGCGGCCACGCGCGAGCATTTCCGGCGGGAGGAAAAAATCGTGTTCCCCATCCTGGAGAAAACGCTGCGGCCGGACACGTTGTGGATCCTGGGCGGGGAGTGGCAGGCGCGCAGTTCCGCTGCGGCCGCAGCCTGACGCCGGCTGGAGGCGGCACAGCCGGCCAGCGATTTGCTCCGTCGCGGCGATTCGTGCGGACGGTCGCACGCGTCTGCCGTAAAGCTGCATCGGGGCAAGCCGGCTGGTTTGCTTGGAAAGTTCATGCGCCAAATTTGGTGTGTATAGGGCAAGATATGGTAAGACAAACTCACATGAGCCATGCGAACCTCATGGCATGGCTTCCAGAATACATGCGAGATGCCTGACGTTCCTGATGTCCGTCGCAAAAGCGTTGTTCAATTTTGACGTTCCGACCGGTTATCAGGACGACAACGGCTTTCATCTCATCGAACACTGACGACAGCGAAATCGGCGGTAATTTTGCCCACGTCGAGGGACTTGAAAATCCCAAGGCAATTGCCCACGATAAAATGCTCCGGCAGTTCCTTGCCAATGGCCAGACCCTGGCATTTAATGCCTGAGCGGATATTCCACGATGCCTGCTTGATAAAATGCCCTAGACAGTGGAGAAAACCAGGAATATGGTCAGGTAATGAGGCCCAGATTGGTTTCCTACATAGAAAGTCACCGGGCGAAGCTTGAGCAGCGTCATTATGTTACCGAGGCATTTAGTGACACGATGTGGTTTTATTTTTTTGAATTCAGGGTCAGGGCCTTCATAGATGAATTCGGTTCCGATTTTTGCCTGGTGGTTCACGGTTCACCCATGTTCGATCATGCATTCATCCTGCCATTCAAGGATTTCAAGGATTTCTTTTCACAGGAATTCCTTGACGAAAGTCAAAGATGGGTTTGCAACATTCCGGCCCAACAAAAGGTGATAAAGCTTTCATATTTCGGAAAATCTAAAGAGAGGCCGGTTGCTGAGTATCACAATGCGTTTCATCTGTTGCATGGCGTTCCGGCATATGATCGCCCGGCACCGGATATAAGCAGTTCGCTATGATGCCGCCAGCGCGTCGGAACGACAGGTCGGATGGACACTACTTGCATGGGGACAACTTGGCGGCTGGCGTGATTTGTTTTACCGATGAGCTGAACGAGGATTGCACAGATGCAGTGGACGTGACTTGGGCCCGCCAGTTGGGGTGGGCCTGCCTCCAGACATTGATGTGCTGCAGCCGGATCGGGTCGCAATTATACCAGACATGGTCGGCCCCCCAATAATAATAGATGCCATCGAACCAGCCCACATATTCGTTGCCGTCCCAGAAACAATAATTAGGAACGAACCCGACCACCGACACATTCAATTGCGGAGCCGGCCGTGATTCAATTGCAGAACCAAGGACCGTGGTCAGGGACAACATGCCGCAGGCCATCAGCAGCAGGCCAGCTTTGTTCATGGTTTTCATATGGTTTTAAATTTAGCTTGATGGGCGCCGCCGCCGGTCACTCCAGCGGGGCCTGTCCCGGTCATTCGCGCGTGACCTCGGCGACCACGACGCGCATCCAGCCCTGATTGCGTTCTTGGATGTAGTTCAACTGCCATTTCTCCCAGCCGCGCTTCTGGCTTTCGGCTTTGGCAATGGTCGAGGCCGCTTCCTTTACGTCAATGTAGTGTTCGGCTCCGGTTGAAGGCACGCCCTGATGAACCGTGATGGTGAAATGATCCGCATCCTTGTCCTCAATTAAATACTGGGGCTGCGTCGGGAAAGTTTCCTTGAAATCGCTGTTGAAGGAATGTTCCTGTGGCGCGGCACAGCCGCCCGGCAAAAGCAAACCGGCCGCGCTGACGGACAGCAGCCATGGTATCCAGCGAGACCGGACGGTTCTTTTCATAAATCAGGTTCCCTTCATGTTGGGTGGCGAGGGTCAAGGATGACTGGCCGGTCAATTCTTGGTGCGGAATCCGCCCAGAACATAGACGATCAGGCATATCAACAGCAGCAGGCCAATCCCGCTGCCACCGATTACGGGGCCGCCAAAGTAAAACCCGCCGCCGCCGAACAAAAGCAACAGAACCAGCAAAACGATGATTAGATTCATGACGGCATGTTAACATAACGCGGCGTCTTTTCCATGGGGTCTTCTCCCCATCCTGTCGCCGGTGCCAACCGCCAACCGTCGCATTCGGAGGCAATGCCTCCCGGCGATGTGAGGGAAACACCCCATGGCAATTCGCCTTTTAAAAAACCATCATCAGGGCAATGAATAACAAATTTCAAGCTTTGGATGTTTCCATTCCTGCGGGACAATATCCAGCCTTACGCCAGCCACAATGGGTTCAATGCGACCATTCGATCCGGCTGGCGGTCATGGACAAGTCTGGCAAGTGGAAGTCGTTCTCCAACGACCGAGAACTGGCTGATTTTGCCAAGGTGTGCCCGGTCAAGGCTCTGACGGGTCCGATCCGGTCCGGCACTGGCGCATAGTCGCCATGGTCTGGCGATTGCCACCGGGTAGGGGATAGCCCTGGATTTTGTGATCAAGCGGGAAGCCGGATTAGTCCGGGGTAATGACGTAGAACTTGCCGTCCCCTTTCACCACCACATCCAAACCGGCATAGATTTTCTCCGGCGAAATCACACCGACGGGGAATTCCTTCAACTGGCGCAGTTGCGTTTCCAGTTCCTGGATGCTGTTGAATTTTCGTTCCACCACCACCCGTTCGGCCACGTCCCGGCGCAGGCGGTTTTCCAACTGCGCGTAGTCCTTGCCGGCCTGAACCAAATTCGTGCTGGCCTGGGCCAGGCTGGCTTCAGTCTGGGCGTTTCGGCTGGTGAGCGCCGCCAGTTGGTTGGTCAAATCCATGACGCTCCGGTTTAAAGTCCGGTTTTCCGAAGTTGTCTCGGCAAGCTGTTGGTTCAGGTTGGTGATTTGTTCCGACTGGAGCGCGACGCCGGACTGGGCTTCCGTCAGTTGGTTGGAGAATGTCGTGGTTGTCTCGGCCAGGGTGTTGGACAGGGTGATGAGGTTGCCGTCACGGATGGAGATTTGCGCCTGCGCCGTGTCCAGCCGGTTCGAATAATCATTGATGGCGGTGGCCGCTGTGTCCAGTTGTGCATTGTCGCTCCACTTGGTTGCGGCGAGGCCGATGGCCAGAACGATGCCGACGCCCACGAGGACTTTGGATAAATTAGATTTCATAAGTTAGTAAAATTTCATGGCACCGGACCGCCTGGCCATGGACTTCGATGCAATCGAAAATAATTTCCTGGCCTGACAATACAGGCCAGACGGGAAGCGCATCCCAGCCCAGCTTTTTTAATGAAATGAAAAAGGACCAAGGCGGTCAAGGAGGGAACGGTGACGATTCGGTGACACTTCTTGCCAATGCCTCGAAAGATTGAAACTGAGGATGAATGGCCGGCCGGTTTGTGTTAATGCGCAAAGGTTTGCCAGACTCCCTGCCACGGGATTTCTTACACGTCCGTCACCTTTTGAAAATCTTCCGGTGCCGGGACCTTCTGGCTTGACCAGTCAAACCGATATACGCGCGCCCGTTCCCCGAAGACGTCGGCCGTTTCAGTGAACTTTCCGCTGAACGGGTCGTCAATTTCGCAGACCACCAGCGCGGTCAGCGGCGGCAGGTTGTAAAAGTTGCAATAGTCATGGATCGGTTTCATGAAACGCCCGACTAGCTGCTGGGGCACGCCGGTCAACTGGCCGAGCGCGGCATAGGTCAAAACCTTTTGCGCCTTTGCCGAATCCACCAGCAGCGACCAAAGTTGCGTTAGCCTGACATGGGTTGTCATAAATGTCCTTCGATTCAATTTTACACGTTCACTTGAACCAGCATAAGCCATGCCCGCCATGGTTTTGCGCCGCGGCTTGACCTGCATCCGGCATCGGGGTGGCTGAATGTCCGGGACGGAGATGGAACAATCCTGTCCATTTTATATGCAGCTTAACTCTGGGTAGTTGCCCATCAACTATCAGCTATCACCGGTGAAGCACCATCCGCCCCCGGATTTGATCCATGGCCCAGCGCGCGTGTTCGGTAATCAACGGCTCGGCATCGTGCGCGGCTTTTTCCAGGGCGGGCAGGGCGGAGGCATCGCCGGTATTTCCCAGCGCCACGCAGACGTTCCGCAGCAGGCCGCGCCTTTTTGTCCGCAAAACCGGCGAACCGGCAAAACGCGATTTGAATCCGGCATCGTCGAGTTGCAGCAGTTCAATCAAGTCCGGCGCATTTAATTCTTCCCGCGCGCGCGATTTCATCAATTTTCCTTCGCGCGCAAATTTATTCCACGGACAAACCGCGAGGCAGTCGTCGCAGCCGTAGATGCGGTTGCCGATGGCCGGGCGCAGTTCGACGGGAATCGCGCCCTTGAGTTCAATGGTCAGGTAGGAAATGCATTTGCGCGCATCAAGCTGGAACGGCGCGGTGATGGCCTGCGTCGGACAGGCGGTGATACAGTGTGAACATTTTCCGCAGTGATTCTTTTCGGGCGTGTCCGGTTCAAGCTCCAGCGTCGTGATGATTTCGGACAGAAAAATCCAGTTGCTCAGCCG
Organism: uncultured Bifidobacteriaceae bacterium; assembly: GCA_964538105.1. Classification (GTDB taxonomy): domain Bacteria; phylum Verrucomicrobiota; class Verrucomicrobiia; order Limisphaerales; family UBA11358; genus UBA11358. The sequence goes on along the minus strand of CAZIFP010000076.1, from coordinate 6,937 downwards.
CCGGCTGATGAGGTTGGTGTGTTTGCCGATGAAGCCAATTCCCGCGCGTTGCGCGAAGTCACGTTCCAGCATCGGTCCGGTGTCCACATACCAGAGCGAACGAACCTCGCGGCCGGCTGTCAAATTAACGAAGCTGGTCAACGCTTTTAACCGTTCGGCCAAAACGTCGTGGTAGTCGTCAAACCGGGCATAGCGGGCGACTTCTCCAGATTGCGGATTGCGGATTGTGGATTGCGATTTTTCAACGTGATAACTTGCGGCGAGTGCGATGATGCTTTTCGCGCTGGGCAAAACTTTTTGCGGATCAACCCGCTTCGCCGCGTTGCGTTCCAGCCACGTCATCTCGCCATGATTTTTTCCGGCCAGCCAGTCTTGAAATAGTTCCGCGCTGGCCGGTGCGGCGGCGGTGGTGAACCGGCAGTCGTCAAAGCCCAGTTCCAGCGCCCGCCGGTAGATTTTTTCTTTCATGCACTTGCGTGTGGACTGCGGCGACATGTCGCCGCTTTCAAAGCGCGGACATGTCCGCGCACTCCAAAATATCTTTCATCGTCGGCCCGAAGACTCAAGGCGGAACTGGTGGACGACCTGCTGCGTGACTTCGCGGAGGGAGCGCAAATCCGTGTTCAGCAACACGTCCGCCTGCTTGTAAAACGGTTCGCGGGCGGCGAGCAGTTCGCGGATTTTCGCCTGCGGATTTTTATCGTGCAGCAACGGCCGATGGCTTTGGTGCCGCACGCGCTCCCAGATTTTTTCCGGCGAGGACCAGAGGCAGACGACCAGCGAATGTGCCTTGAGGCTGGTGAGATTTTCCGGATTCACCGGCAGCCCGCCGCCGGTGGCAATGACGGTCTGCTTCCGAACGGCCAGTTCCTTGACAACCTTTTCTTCCAGTGCGCGAAACGCCGGTTCGCCGTCGGTCGTGAAAATTTCCGTGATGGTGCGGCCGGTTTCAGCCTGGATGACTTCGTCCGTGTCGAGGTATTCAAAGCGCAACTGCTCGGCGACCAGCCGGCCCACGGATGTTTTGCCCGTGCCCATGAAACCGATGAGCGCGATGTTGGCGAGTTGGCGGTCGTTGTTCACGCGCCAGTGATTAGCGGAAATCCGGGTTGAACGCACGTTTCAAATACAGGCGCCCCGGGAGGCTCCAGTTTTCCAGCGGGTTTCGTGAATGCCAATTATCTTGTTCAACCCCATCGCCTCCAACGAATTATTGGGCTTGCTTTTCATAATAATAATAGTTAATAATGGTTTCCGCCAATTGACGGCAAGCGCTTTGCCGCCAAATAAGAAAGGAAAACTATGCATCTCTTATTCACGCCGATGTTTGCCTTGGACACAGCCTCCAGCGGAGCTGCGGTTCTTGTCATCCTTGCCGTTCTGGCTGTAATTCGCGGTAATAAATAACCATCGGCGCCGGTCGGTCAGAAGATCGGCGAACTGGATTATTTTGAGAAAAGGGCCAGCGCCAGTTTGGTGCTCACGCCTGTTGTAAAAAACACACCTCTGAGGACATCCACGTTGTCATTTTCAAATTCAAGGAAGCCCGCTCCTCCAAATTTTGCCCCGCTCGACACACCGGTTGAATTAGTTTAGGTTCGTTTTGTGAAATTGCCGCCGCTCATCCTGGCCTCCGCTTCACCGCGCCGCGCAGAGCTGCTCAAGCTGCTCAATGTCAAGTTCCGGGTCCTGCACGGCACCGTCGAGGAAGTCGCGCACGAACACCTCTCGCCGCTAGAAGTCTGCCAGCTCAACGCCCATCGCAAGGCGCGCGTGGTCGCCAAAACAATTCCCGACGCGCTTGTGCTGGGCGCGGACACCCTGGTGTTTCTCGAAGGCGAAATCCTGGGCAAGCCGCGCAACCTGGCCGAGGCGCGGCGCATGTTGAGGAAACTCCAGGGCCGCACGCATCAGGTCGTCACCGGCGTCTGCCTGATGCACCTGCGCGCCCACCGCGAACGTATTTTTGCCGTCAGCAGCGACGTGTTGTTTCATCCGCTGGACGAAAAACAAATCCGCGATTATATCGCCAAAATCCATCCGCTTGACAAGGCCGGTGGCTACGCCCTTCAGGATTCCGGCGAGATGATCGTATCGGAAATCTCCGGTTCCTACAGCAACGTCGTCGGTTTGCCGGTGGAAAGGCTGAGGACCGAGCTGGAGCTATGGGAAACGGCTTGAACGAAACCCGGCAGGTTTATGAAAGCCTGTGGAACGAGGCGGCATTGGCTTTTGAACGGAACGATCCGGAGCTGGACCGCCATCTGCCGGACAAAAGCCGGGATCTGCGCCGCGGCCTTTCGTTGGCATTTCGGCCTTCGCCGGCGGTCCAAGCTTTGATCGTCAAATTCCAGAATGAGTTGAAGGCGGTGGCGCCCGGACAATATTATTATCTCCCGGAAGAATTTCATGTCACGGTGCTATCCATCATTCCCGGGTCGGAATCGTGGCGGGATAAGATTCAGCACCTTGCCGCTTACCAGTCCATCATCCGCGAAGTTTTGGAGAGTCATCGGAAATTTTCAATCGTCTTTCAAGGAGCGACCGCTTCACGCGGCGCCGTGATGATTCAAGGATTTCCTAAGGATGAAACGCTCGCACAAATACGGGATGACCTGCGGGAAACATTGCGGCAAAACAATTTCGGCGATCAGCTTGATGTCCGCTACAAGATCAGCACGGCACATGTCACCGTGTTGCGGTTTTGCGGCGCGGGCACGGATTGTCGGCGTTTGCTGGCGCTGCTCAGGGCAAACCGGACAACGGATTTTGGCGAAACCCTGGTGGCAGGCCTGGAGCTGATTTCGGGCGATTGGTATGCGTCGGCCAATACGGCCAGCACGCTCCAGAATTACAATTTGCCGGACCAGCAACTTTAAAATCCCCGATTGAAGTTGCCGGGCACTCCAGATTGATTCTGGTATTTTCAACCAGATGATTTACTCTTCAAATCCATGCTTGAACCACTGACCAATCCGCAGATCCGCAAATTCAAGGCCGCCGCGCAGCAACTCGAACCCATGCTTAAAATTGGCAAAGCCGGTTTGAGCGAAGGCTTCGTCCGTTCGGTGGATTTGGCGCTGGCCCAGCATGAGCTGGTAAAAATCAAGTTTGTCGAATTCAAAGCGGAAAAGAAGGAGCTCGCGCCTCAACTGGCGGAAAAAACCGCGAGCCATCTCGTGATGCGCGTCGGCAATGTGATGGTGCTGCATCGGCCCAAGCCGGTGGCGGCTGGACCGGGGATCGTTCAGGAAATCCCTTCAGCGCAGTAATTCTCAACAGCACACGCTGCCGCGTTCAGTTTTCAATCGTGCTTGAGCAATCAATTCGCCTTGACGCGATAGAACCGGTTGCTGGAGGAGGCGGAATCGGTGATGGTCTGGAGCGCGTCGTTTCCGCCGACGAGACTGCCAAGGTTTGACCAGCCCGAATCCGTCACCGCGCTCTTATATTGCAATTGATACGAATGCCATGACTCGCTGGGGAATGACACTGCGATGTTTGTCCCGGTAACGTCAAGACCCGCGCTGGCGGCAAATGTCGGGTTCAGCCACAAATAGTTCGCGTAGGCCGTGCCGAACGAAGGGCCGACCGCGCTGCCCGTGCCGTTGATGATGTGATTGATCTGGCTGGTGCCGCTCCCGGACGTGTTCCCGGAGATGTAAACATCCATCATGTCATGCACATTGACCTGCTGGTTGGTTGGAGTTTCGATGGCATTGTAGCAACTGATGTTGACCGAGTTGATGAACACCGCATAAACGCCCAGCCCGTAGGCCTGATGGCTGGTGACCGTGTTCGCGACCTTGTAGGACGCATAACCATTTACGCCGGGAGCCTCCGACCAGGCGCTTTGGGAGGGCGGGTCATAAGGCAGCTCAGACTGGTAAAAGTAAACCCGTCCCCAGTTGCCGTTCCACAACGTCTGATACTGCTGATGGTGCTCCACGAACAGTCCGTAAATGGTGACGTTGTTGCCGTTCACTACCAACCCGCTCTGGCTCGGATTTCCGGTCCAGTATGGGGTTGAACCGGCACCATGATCCGCGCGCCACAGCCAGAGGTTGTCACCGATGACATTGTTGGCGTTGATGGTTACGCAGTTGGTGGTTGTCCCCACAAACTGCCCGCCCACCCGACTGCAGATGTCGTAGAGACAAATTGGATCCGCCGAATGGTCCACGGAACTGGTTGCGGTCCCCACCTCCAACAATGAAGGCGATGCGGTGGTTCCGGCATCGAAAATTATGCCCGACACCTTCACGCCATCCACATCTGAGATGACCATGGCGGGATTCCGGTTGGTGGGAATCAGCGTCGGGTATCCAAGCCCCATGACGATTGTGTCGGGCTGGGTCACGAGAATGCTGTTGGTCAGATGATATATTCCGGGGGTAAAAATCAGGTTCATCCCTGAATTCAATGCGGCGTTGATGCTGGCGGCATTGTCCACGCCCGGCTGCGCCAGATAAAACTGGCTGATGGGGATTGATACACCCGGCACCGGGCCATTTGCCCAGGTGGTTCCCAGGCTATTGGTGCCAAGGTTGGGAACCATGACGAAATAATTCGTATTGGTGTCAACATACAAATAGGGCTTTTCCCGGATCAAAGGAGTATTGGTGATGACCGTGTAGGGTGTGCCGGGCCAGGTTCCCGAAGGCGGATTGGAAACGCCAACAAACACCATGTTCCACACCGCCCCGGACCAGTTTCCCCAGATGTCATTTCGAGACAGCCATTGTTGCTGGGAAATGGAACTGACGGTGGAATTCACCTTGGAATCAGCCAGAAAACCGCCGCTGGCGTAGGTGCCATCCGACAGGTTCAACGAGCCTTCGACGTGCAGGCGGCGAAGCCATGTGCCCTGCGACACGGACCAGGTCATGTTGTTGTTGTTGGTTGGATCCACGGCCAGATTCTCGGCGGACATCCAGAAATTTTCCGTGGACTGGCCGCCGAAATTATAGGACTGCAGCGCCCCGTTGATCGTGACATTGTCGGGCGATTGTCCCAAGCCAAGCACCTGCATGTAGTAGCCCATGTTGATGGCGACATTGTAGGTTCCGGGCTGGAAAAGAATGGCATAGCGGTTGGTGTCGAACTGGCTTGCGTTCACATCCGACTGCTGGCTGAACAGGGTGTTGAGCGTGTTTTGAATCGTTACTGCCGACATCGAGGGATTGAAGACGAACACATTCGGCCCGAAATTGGGAACCGCCGGATTGCTGGTAATGGTGTTGGTCGAAACAAACACAAGCTGGAGGGCGTTCAGATCGCCTTCGTTGTTTCCCGCCAGAATGACATTGGGGTTGCCCAGCCAGGTAAAGGTGATTGTCCCCGCCGTCCCCACCACGACATTGCTAAAGATCACATAGTCCGCTCCCTGGGCAAAAGTGGTCAAACTTGCCGGGGTGTTTACCGTGCCCTGGCTGACGGGAGCCATCACGGAGGTGGACACCGTGAAGATGGTCCCCCGTGTGCCGGTGTTGTTGATGCCATAAAGATAGAGATTGTAGGTGCCGGCGGGAACATTGTTCAAGGAGTCGGTCTGAATCACGCCGTTGTTATATTCATAAGGTTGTTGCAGGGCGGCCGGAGTGCCTTGTGCGCCCTCGGTTCCATAGGTTCCGCCCAACTGGGATGTCAATGTGATAGGGCTCAGTGTGACCCCGTCCGACAAAAGGTTGGTGGCACCGGTAGTGCCGCCGCCCACAACCGGATTCCAATAATTATTGCCAGAGTCGGGATATGCGCCCTGACCGGAATAATTCACAGCTCCGGCTCCGCCCGGCACGTCAAAATTGATGACTTGAGCCAGGGCCGCGCCACTGTAGAGGGTTGCGGATAAAACCGCCAAGATGACAATGTTTCGATGAGTATTCATTTAAGAGGTAAAAACTTTCGTGTTACAAGATTCCCATCATGAGTTTTAGATATGCAGCAGCGATGCTGGCACATCTTCCTCACGAAACGGGCGCGGAGTTATTTTCCTTTGATGCCGGGAAAGGCGGGAAAGAATTTGGTTGCGCACGGGCATGTAATACAAAGTATCACAATCTAAACCATGGTCAAATTCCAAATGATTTAAACTTTGGTGAGGTTGCTCATTTCTGCTGAATCATTACGAAAAATTCCTGGAGCCAGTATTGAGAATAAAAATTCAACCGTTCCAGCCACAGCGAAATCTTCGGCACAACCAGTTCGGTTGTTTCAAGTTAACTTCAGCTGCACTGCCGTCGCCGCCCTGAAATGATGCCTACTGACTCAACCGGTAAAACTTGGGCGATGTGGAAATGATGTTGGTCACGGTGTTAAACCCGCCAAGAATGACCGGAGCCGGCAAATTGGTGTTCCAAACCGTAGGCGGAACAAGATTGGTTGCAAACTCCAGATTGTAACCGCTAAAGCCTGAAGGCCAGGTCAGAACGACATTGGTTCCGGAACGCGCGATGGTCAGTAGAAGCTGTGACAGCGAGTAGCTGAACACCGTGCCATTGCCCGAACTGCCGCCACCCGCTGCGGTGCCAAACAGGGTGTTGCCGGACAGGATCATATCTGTCTGCGGATCCGCGCCATCATCGCCGCCGGTGAAGCTATACAAGCTCCTGAAATTTGAGCCATTAACGCCGATGGCAAACAGCGTGCCATTGGTGTAGGTTCCACCCCCCGAGGTGGTGCCATAGAGGGTGCCGCCCGACACGGTCAATCCGGCACGCGGTCCGGAGCCATCGCTGCCGCCGGTGAAACTATAGAGGTTGGTGAAAAACAGACCATTGGTGCTGACGGCAAACACCACACCATTACCATAGGTGCCGCCGCCAAACGTTGTCCCATACAGGTTGGTGCCGGACAGCACCAGTCCCGCGAACGAATACGCCCCGTCGCTGTTGGTGCCATTAACCGGATTTGAGAAATAATGCAGAATGCTGAACGA
>CAZIFP010000075.1:0-11626 GCA_964538105.1 uncultured Bifidobacteriaceae bacterium | reverse complement strand
GCTGGAAATTCCGCACCATCACCGGATACGGATGCGCGCCGTAAGCCGTGCCGAGGATGTAATGCGTGCTGCGGAGGTTCGTCACCCAGTCTCGCATGGCTTCGTTGACGGCTTCCTTCAAAGTTTTTTGCCCCGCATGCACCGGCACGACTTCCGCGCCGAGCATTTTCATGCGATAAACATTGAGTTCCTGCCGCTGGCAATCCACCGCGCCCATGTAGATGACGCACTTCATGCCAAACATCGCGGCAACGGTGGCGGAGGCGACGCCGTGCTGGCCCGCGCCGGTCTCCGCGATGATGCGCATCTTACCCATGCGCTTGGCGAGAAGGATTTGGCCCATCGCATTGTTGAGCTTGTGCGAACCGGTGTGGTTCAAGTCCTCGCGCTTGAGGTAAATTTTCGCACCGCCGAGTTCCTTGGTCAGGCGCTCGGCAAAATACAGCGGCGACGGGCGACCGACAAATTCCGTGAGATAGTAGGAAAGCTCGCGCTGGAATTCCGGGTCGTGCTGCGCGCGGAAGTATTCGGCTTCCAACTCCTGAAGCGGATGCATCAGCGTTTCCGGCACGTAACGTCCGCCGTAGGGGCCGAAATGGCCTTGGGCGTCGGGCAAAGTCTCTGCGAGAACTGAACTCATGGTTCAATTCTCACGCAAAGACGCAAAGACGCAAAGAATTTTCTGCCTGCTGATTAAGGCTGATATAAATACAGCAACAGATTTATCCGCGTGCCGCTGGATTTTTCGTGTTTTATTTTACCGCGAGTGCTGCTTGGCCTGCTTGCGCAGTTGCCGGAGATGCCGGTAGCCAACAAGCTTTTTGTTCTCTTCATCCCAGAGCCGGTAGGTGGCGGATTTGAAGCTGGAGAACAGCGTAATGGGTTTCACCTGCTGGAAAAGCGGATCGGCCTTGTGGCATTTCTCCAGATTATAATTGGGAATGCGCGGGCTCAAGTGATGGATGTGATGGAAGCCGATGTTGCCGGAAAACCATTGCAGGATGCGCGGCAGCTTGTAGAAGGAACTTCCTTCCAAGGCTGCGGAAACATAGCTCCAGTCTTCGCCGCGCTCCCAGTAAACGTCCTCGAACTGATGCTGGACGTAAAACATCCACACGCCCGCGCCGCCGGCGACCACCAAGATGATCAACTGGACGATCAAATAGGCCTTGATGCCGAAAATCAAACTCAACCCGGTGGCCATGGCCAGAATGGCCGCGTTCATCATATAGACGGAATGGCGTTCGCGCTGGCTGGCCTTGGGTGAGGGAATACGCTGCAGAACCGCGAACAAGGTAAGCGGCGCGATGCCAAAAAGAACGAATGGATTGCGCGACAGCCGGTAGGCGAATTTTTTCCAGCGCGACGATTCCAGATATTCCTGCACGGTCATGGTCCACACATCACCGGTGCCGCGCTTGTCCAGATCGCCGGCGTTGCTGTGGTGGATGGCATGTTCCCAACGCCAATGATAATACGGCGTGAACGTCAGGATGCCCGTGAGAAATCCCAGCGCATCGTTGGCCCCGCGCGATTTGAAGAACGAGCCGTGGCCGCAATCATGAAAAATGATGAACACCCGCACCAGCAGTCCGCCGGCCAATACCGCCAGCGGCACAACCAGCCACCACGAGACCGACCGGCAGACATACATGAGATACCAGCACAGCGCGTAGGGGACGACGGTGTTGATGATCTGCCATACGGCCCGCCACGTCGAGGCCTGCTGATATTTCAAGACGATCGCCTTCCAGGCGGCATTGTCCACCGGCGGCCTGGCCAATGTTGAATTTGAATCGTTCGCCATGATTCACCTTCGGACTTTTCCGAACAAAACTCAACTTAAATGTTGACTAACGGAAAATTTAACCGGCGGGTGTTGCGAACAGCTCCCTTTAAAACCGTTTTGTCAGGGTTAAAACGACGGTCTGGCCTTGCGACCGGTTGGCGGAGGTCACTTCATACTCGTAGCGCAGCGAGGTGAATGTTCCGATCTTGGGCCAGAAAGCGCTGACTTCCGGGCCGATGCCCACGACGTCGGAATACACCGTGGAAGCGTGCGGGCCGCTGTCCTTGGTAATGAGCTGCTGATAGTAGCCGACCAAACCCACGTCCACGCCCGGCGCGACGGTCTTGCTCAAGGCACATTCCATCGAGAGCATGTTGCCGGGCGTGATGTCGGTTTGGTTTTGTTCGGTGTTGATTTCGTAGCGGTTCAGGAGCGAAACGGCCCACGTCTTTTTCTCGTCAGGATACCAGACGGCGCCGAGCGTGAACATGTGCGTCCAATAGCCGCTGCCGGGGCTGGTGAGATAATCCACCTTCGTGTCGGCGTTGAACTCGCCCGAGGGCGCATAAAAACCGTAGGCGCCGGCAACGTCAAATTGCTGGAAGTGCTTGGAAAGCACCAGCGGACTGACGTAGATGTCGCCGAGGTTGAAATCATGGCCGTCGCCAAAGGGTGCGCTGACGTCTTTGTAAACAAAGGGAATGATCGTCTCCATGCCATAGTTCACACCAAGAAAGCTCCACGGCGTCATCCAAACCAGTTTGGGCGCCTGGCAATAGGCAAAGATGTCCGGGCCATTCGGCATGCCGTTCACCTTGTTCGCGGTGTAGAAGTAATTGTAGTCGCGCACATAAAATCCCGGCGGCGGCAGATCGGCGCCCTTGATCCCTTCCGCGCCGATTGGATAATGGCTGCCGACGGGCAGTTGTTGTGCGTGCAGTTGCACCGCCAGCCCGAGCGCGGCGGTTGTCAGAATCAAACATGTTTGTGTTTTAATTGTTTTTTTAGTTGAGGGTTAAACATCCTGGATCTTTCCGTGCAGATAACTTTCAAACGAACTCAAATCGAGCAAGCCGTGGCCGGAAAGATTGAAGAGCAGAACTTTTTTCTGCCCGGACTCGCGGCATTTTTCCGCCTCCTTCACCACGGCGGCGATGGCGTGGGACGATTCCGGTGCAGGCACAATTCCTTCCTTGCGCGCAAACAAAACCGCCGCCTCAAAAACTTTCGTTTGATGATACGCCTCGGCTTCGATGAGCCCGAGCTTGAGCGCATGGCTGACCATCGGCGACATGCCGTGGTAGCGCAGCCCGCCGGCATGAATGCTCGGCGGAATGAAATTGTGGCCGAGCGTGAACATCTTCAGCAGCGGCGTGGTTTCCGCCGTGTCACCAAAATCGTAACGCAGTTCGCCTTGCGTCAGCGACGGACACGCGGAAGGTTCGACGCCGACGATGCGGTATTTTTTCTTGTCCTTGATTTTTCCCCGGATGAACGGAAACGCCAGTCCGGCAAAATTGCTCCCGCCGCCGCAACAGCCAAAAATAATGTCCGGCTCCTCGCCGGCCTTTTCCATCTGCTTGATGGTTTCCTCGCCGATGACGGTCTGGTGATGGCAGACGTGATTCAGCACGCTGCCGAGGGAATATTTTGTGTTCGGCGTCTTGACGGTGTCTTCGATGGCTTCGCTGATGGCGATGCCGAGGCTGCCGGGATGATGCGGATCCTGCGCCTGCAGCTTGCGGCCGTATTCCGTCTGGTCGCTCGGACTCGCGTGAACCGTCGCGCCCCAGGTGTGCATCAACATCCGGCGATATGGCTTCTGATCGTAGCTCACCTTGACCATGTAGACATTGCATTCCAGCCCGAACAAACTGCACGCGAACGCGAGCGACGAACCCCACTGGCCCGCGCCGGTTTCCGTGGCGAGCCGTTTCGTGCCAGCCTGCTTGTTGAAATAAGCCTGCGCGACGGACGTGTTGACCTTGTGGCTGCCGGCGGGACTGGCTCCTTCGTATTTGTAATAAATGTGCGCCGGCGTGTTCAGCGCCTTTTCCAGCCGCACGGCGCGCAACAGCGGCGTGGGCCGCCAGAGCGCGTAGATGTCACGGACGGGTTCGGGGATTTCGATATATTTTTCCGCGCTGATTTCCTGTTCGATGAGGTTGCGCGGAAAAATTTGCTCCAGCGCTTCCGGCGGCAGCGGCTCCATGGTGCCGGGATGCAGCGGCGGCGAGAGCGGCTCGGGGAAATCGGCGTTGAGGTTATACCAGGCCGACGGGATGTCCGCCTGCTCCAGATCGAATCGGGTTTTCTGGCTCATAAGAAATGTGGGTTGCCGCCACATCATCCCCGGAGCCGCGAGTCAAAACCAGCCGTGGACTGCCAAAAGATTAGCAATTTTTGGCATCGGGCAATCTCACTTCTTCTTCACCGCACCCACTTGACTTCCGCCGGCGGCTGAAACCTGTTCAACCGCTGCAATAATTTTTCCGCGTCTTTCTCCGCAATTACCAGCTCGCGGTGCTTGGCGCGGATGAACCCTTCCCGCGCTGTGTGATCCAAAAAATCCAGCAGGCCGCGGTAAAAGCCGTTTACATTTAACAATCCGAACGGCTTCTGGTGCCAGCCGAGCTGGCTCCACGCGAGCACCTCGAAAAATTCCTCGAACGTGCCGTAGCCGCCGGGCAGCGCGATGAAGCCGTCGGATAATTCCGCCATCAGCGCCTTGCGTTCGTGCATCGTTTTCACGACGCGCAAATCCGGCAGTTGCTCATGGACGACTTCCTTGATGACGAGTTTTTCGGGAATCACGCCGATGACGTGGCCGCCGTGTTTCAGCACCGCGTTGGCCACCGCGCCCATCAATCCCACCATGCCGCCGCCGTAAACCAATTCGATTTTTTCGCGCGCGAACAAAGTGCCAAGCTGTTCCGCGGCCGCGGCATATTCCGGGCGGATTCCCTTGTTCGATCCGCAATAAACCGCGATGCGTTTCATGTTTTGTCGGCGTTGCGGACGGATTGGATGAAAGCGCGGACTTTTGCGGCGTCTTTTTTTCCGGGCGCGGATTCCACGCCGCTGGAAACATCCACCGCGAACGGCCGGACCTGCTTCACCGCTGCCGCGATATTTTCCGGCGTCAATCCGCCGGCCAGGAAGATCGGCTTGTCGAATTTTTTCGCGGCCACCGCCAGCTCCCAGTTGAATTTTTCGCCCGTGCCACCGAGGCCGGCGGGCGAATACGCATCCAGCAAAAAGGCGTCGGTGTGATAATCCGCCAGTGTTTCCAAGGATTTTTCGTCGCGCACGCGGATCGCCTTCAGGGTCATCAAGCCGAACTGCGTGCAGAATTCCGAGGTCTCGTCACCGTGAAATTGCAGCAGGTTCAGGCCGCATTCGCGGATGGCGCGCAGCACCAGATCTTCCGCCGGTTCCACAAACACGCCGACTCGCTGGACTAACGGCGGCAGCGCGCGGGAAATTTCCGCAGCTGTCGCCAGCGTGAGAAAGCGGGGGCTTTTTTCGTATAAATTCAGCCCGATCATGTCCGCGCCGGCCTCGGCGGCGGCCAGCGCATCGGCGACATTGGTGACGCCGCAGATTTTTACCTGCGTTTTCATTTACGATTTACGATTTACGATTTACGATTTGTTCCGCTGTGAACAATCCGTGTAAATCGTAAATCGTAAATCCAAAATAGCAAACTGATGCCGCGCACGATTTATTTCGATTACAACGCCACCACGCCGCTCGACCCGGCGGTGCGCGACGCGATGCTGCCCTTTTTGGGCGGAGCTGTCGGCGAAGTCTGGGCCAATCCTTCGTCCGTTCATCACGTCGGCCGCAAAGCCCGCGCGCTGCTCGACGACGCGCGGGATCGCGCGGCCAAATTTCTCGGTGCAAAGCCGAGCGAAATCATTTTCACGAGCGGCGGAACGGAATCGAACAATCTCGCCATCTTCGGCACGGCGCGTGCTCTCAAGGTGAATGGCCGGCATTTGATCACGTCCGCCGTCGAACATGACGCGGTGTTGCAATCGTTTGATTACCTGGAAAAAAACGAGGGTTTTGAAGTCACGCGGCTGCCGGTGGATTTGGAGGGGCGCGTTTCGCCTGAAGATTTGAAGAAGGTAATAAGCAAAGACACAATTTTGGTTTCCATCATGGCGGCGAACAATGAAATCGGCACCATTCAGCCGGTTGCCGAGCTTGGTTCGATTTGCCGCGATCAAAAAATTGTTTTCCACACGGATGCGGTTCAGTGGTTCGGCAAGGAACCTTTTGAAAACCTTTCTCAATTCAACGCGGATTTGGTTTCCGTCTGCGCGCACAAGTTTCACGGGCCAAAAGGCGCGGGTTTGCTTTTCATCAAGTCGCCGCTGCATCCGGATCCGGTCTTGTTCGGCGGCGGCCATGAAAACGAGCGCCGCGCCGGCACGGAAAACCTGGCTGGAATCATTGGCCTAGTCGCCGCGCTGGAAAAATTTGTTAAGCCGCCGGTATTTAGTGGGACAGGCGTCCCGCCTGTCGAGTCTGGCTCGGTTCCTGAAAAAACTCATTCGCCAGACGCAACTGGACAGGCGTCCCGCCTGTCCAGTTGCGGCCGGCGGCAGCCGCTCGCGGACAAACTGATTTCTGCGATTGAAAAAATTGACGGCTGTGAATTGGTTAGTCCTCGCGCCGGATGTCTGTCCAACACAGTTTCCTTTGTTGTTCGAGGCGCGGACAGCATTGCGCTTTTGGCCGGTTTGGACGTCGAAGGCGTTTGCGCGTCGAGCGGTTCGGCTTGTTCGGCGGGTTCGATTGAGCCGTCACACGTCGTTTTGGCGATTGGTAGAAAAAATCTGGCTAATTCACTCGTCCGTTTTTCGCTCGGTCGCGAATCTACGCTGGAAGAAGTTGATTTTGTTTGTGGCTCTCTTCCAGAAATCATCCGCCGCGCACAACTCGGCAAATAAGTTAGGGAATGTTTGTGAATAGCCGGCCAACAATGCGAACAACTTTCACTTTCTTATTTTATCAATTTCTTTAACCTCACTGTCGCGATGACGCTTGATGCAAAAAACACTGTGCCCGCCTTGACATGCGGAGTTGTTTACCTTATTCACAACCCTTAATAATAAGAGTTTTCTTTAGAAAGAGTTTACTATTAACCGAACATGAACCTCACAATCTCCAAAGAACAAATTCTCGCCGGCCTGCAGGCGGTCCAAAATGTTGTCAGCACGCGCACCACGCTGCCCATTTTGTCCAACGTGCTGATTCGCGCCGAAAAAGGACGCGTCGAGTTCACCGCGACCGACTTGGATGTGACGGTGGCATGCTCCGTCGAGGCCAAGGTGGACAAGGCTGGGGCTACGACCGTGCCAGTAAAAAAACTCTTCGGCATCGTGCGCGAGCTCAACGGAAATGAAATTGAAATTGTCACCGACGAAAAAAACATCACCGCCATCCGCAGCGGATCGTCGTTTTACAAAATTCACGGACTGGCCGCAGATGAATTTCCGCCGCTGCCGAAATTCAAGGACGACAAGAAAGTTTCACTCCAGCAGGACAATGTCCGGGGAATGTTAAAAAAAACCTCCTTCGCCGTCTCCACCGACGAATCACGCTATGTTCTCAACGGCATTTTCATCAGCCTCAAGGAAGGCAAGATGACGCTCGTGGCCACCGACGGACGACGGCTGGCGCTGGTGGACGAGGAGGTGGACATCTCCGAAAAGAGCAGCGGCGAATTCATTGTGCCGGCCAAGGCCGTGAATGAATTGAACCGGCTGCTTCAGGACAAAGGCGAGGTGGAGATTAAGTTTGGCGAAAACCAAGCGTCGTTTTCGCTCAAGGACGACAAGGGTTTTTCCGTGCTGCTCATCTCAAAGCTGATCGAGGGCAATTATCCGAACTACCGGCAGGTGATTCCCGGCGAGGCCAAGGAACGCATTCCGCTCAACCGCGAGGAATTTTTGCAGGCGCTGCGCCGCGCCGAAATCATGACCAGCGAAAAGGCGAATTCCGTCAAGCTCACGTTCGGAAAAAATAATCTCGCCATCACCGCCAACTCGCCGGAAGTGGGCGAGGCGCGCGAAACGTTGGCGGTGAACTACAAGGGCAAGGAAATGGCCATCGCCTTCAACCCGCGCTATCTGATTGACGCGCTGGCCGCGCTGGCCGAGGACGAGGTGTTCTTCGAGCTGATTGACGAATTGAGCCCGGGCGTCTTGAAGATCAACGGCCCGTTCCTCTACGTCGTCATGCCGATGCGGTTGAGTTAAGTTTTAAGAGGATTAACTCGCGGCAAACCGTTTCAAATTTCACGCCGCCGTGGAACTGGCTGGCTCCAGCGGCAGCGAAACGCGGACGATGCCGGACCGTCCGGACTGCGTCGGGACGATTTCCAGCTTGCCGTGGTGCGTCTCGATGATTTTCCGGCTGACGGTCAGGCCGAGGCCGAGGCCGACGTTACGCGTGGTGAAAAATGCCGAGGGAACGCGTTTGGCGGCTTCGGCGGTGAAGCCGGAGCCGTTGTCCTGCACTTCAATTTTCAAATCACGATGCCCGCCGACTTCTGCCGTGAGCAGGCGCACGTCCACAGTCGGCTTCTTTGGATTAGCCTGCAGCGCATTGAGCATGATTTCGGACAGCGCGTGCTTGAGCGCGGCGCGGTCGCCGGTGAGGTTGATGGGCCGGCTGGTTTTTTCGTAGAGCAACGTCCCGGCGTCGCCCGGCTGGTATTTGCGCGCCTCCGCGTAGGCTTCCTCGATCAATTTGCCGACCGGGAACGTCTGCTGTTCGAGGGTGCCCTCGCGCGCGAGAAACCGCATCTGGCTGACGAGCCGCGTGACACGCTGGACGCCGTCGGCCAGCGCGTGGTCGAGCGATTCGCGGAATTCCTTGTCGTCGTATTTTTCCGCGAGCAACTGCTGGTGCGTGGAGAGCGGCACCATGGTGTTGCCGATCTCGTGCGCCATGCGGTCGGCCATGGACTTGACGAGGCGCAAATTCTCGGCCTCGACCTCCAGTTTGCGCAACTGTTCGGTCTGTGAGAGGTCTTCGGCGGTGAGCAGCGCGGAAACCGGCACGGTGGAATTGCCGCGCTGAAACGGCACGACGTTGATGTTATAGACCGTGCCGGCGGCGTTTTCCGGCTCGTAGCGGAACGGCCCCATGGCCGCGCCGGTTTTCAACACCTGGTAAATTTTTGCGCCGAGAACCTGCGGCAGGTCGCTGAATTCCAGTTCGCCGGTGCGCAGATTTTTCCGGCCAAAATGCCGCTTCGCGGACTTGTTTGCGTGCAGCACCTTCAAGTTGCTCCCGACGACCACGCACGCGCTGCTCAATTCGCGCAGCACGTCGGTCATCATCTCGTTGTTGTCCGCGATCTGGTCATGCAGCCAGATGTTGCGGAGCGCGAGGGCGACCTGTTCGAGCAGATGAAAAATCAATTCCAGCTCGCTGTTGACGATCGGCTCGCCGGTGACGCGGCCGTCAAACACGGCGACGCCGACAATGCCGTTGCGGTCGGCCACGGGCACGGCCACCTGCGCGCCGAGCACTTCAAATTCCTTGTATGCGTTGGTGTCGGCGCGGACTTCGTCGCTGTCGCGGCGCAAAATCCGGCCGAGCCGGACAATCTGGCCGCCGATGCCCGAATTCAGCGAGAGTTCAAAATGATCAAGCAGGCCGGACGAAATGCCGATGGCCGACGCGGCGCGGAGCCGGTGGATGTCTTCCGGCGAGAGGGTTTCGATGAGCGGTGCGCAGGGACGGTTTAGAAAAATGGCGGCGCGGTTGACGCCCAGCATTTCCCGGAGAAACGACAGAAATTGTTTCAGCATCGCGTCGGCGTTCAGCGAGTAGGTCAGAATGGACGAAAAATCGCGCAGCACTTCGAGTGTGGGCGCAGGATTGACAGAACGGACGGGTGAGGATTCGGCAGAGCGCGGAAATGAATTTTGCGGGAACGACGGCGCGACAGGAACAGCGGGTTGAACCGGCGCATTGCCCAGGCGTTCGAGCAGGGTGTTCAACAGGCGGGCGCTGACCGGCTTGGTCAGCACATGGGTGACGCCGTGCATGAAGGCTTTTTCCTCCCAGGCTGATTCGCTGGCGGATGTATAAACGATGACCGGCGATTTGGCGTCGTAGCGGCGGAGGCGATCCACGGCCCAGACAATTTCCACGTCCATCAGATCCGCGTCCAGGATGCTCGCCGCGACCAGACCATGCGCGAGCAGCGGCTCGGCCTCGTCCACGGTCAGGCGGTGAACGACACGGTAGTGCGCGGCATCCAGACCGGCGCGAACCGTCTCGGCAAAACCAGGATGATTGGACAAAACCAAAATGGATTTCATCGCGCGTGAATTAATGATTCTATTTGGCCGACCTTGTTACCATTGAATTATCTCACGTCGCGGCCATTTGGTCAATCGAATCTTGTGGCAGCAATTTGGATCAGCCGCCGGCAAGCAGGTTTTCCCACACCCCATTGTTCAACATCGCTTTTTGGAGAAAGGCCGTTTCGTCGGGCGACGGCGCGGCAGTTTCGGGCTGGAGCGGCAGCCGCAAAGTGAATTGATTGCCGCGCCCCGGCAGGCTCTGGGCTTCGATCTTGCCGCCGTGATGGTGGACGATGAAAAAACAGGCCATCAGGTTGATGCCGTATTCCGACGGCGTGCCGCCGCTGACCACGAACGGATCAAAAATCACGCTTAACGCCTCCGTCGGCAGGCCGGGGCCGTTGTCGGTAATCTGCAAAACAATTTCCGGTTTTGCCGCCGAGTTTTGCAGTTCTGCCGCGAGGGAAATCTTGCTGCCGGCGGGCAGCATCGCCAGTTCGTCCTTGAGCAGCAGTTCAAACAGCCGGTAAAACTTTGTTTTGTCCGCGCGCAACGCCGGGAGCGAGCCGGGGATTTTATTTTCAATCTCAATCTTCCGGGCGGCGAACGGCTCCTTCAACGTTTCCAGCGCCGCGCCGACGGCGGCGGGCAGCGAGACTTCGTCGGCGAACTGCGTCGCGGGATTGGCGTCCGCAGAAGTCCGCAGGTCGGCGAGCAGATTGTTGATCTTTTCGATCTGCGACTGGACGTTCTGGTGGTAGTCCTTCCAAAAATCGGGATTGCGCAGGCCGTCGAGGTTCGCCTTTTCCTCGGCCATCTTCGCGGGCGCGAGGTCAAGAAAGGTTTTCACGGCCACCATCGAGTTTTTAATGTGATGGCTCAAGCCGGCGGCGAGCAGGCCGAGGCTGACGATGCGGTCGGCGATCATCATGTTCCGCAGCACGGACATTTTTTCGAGCAGCAACTGATCGCGCTCGGCCGACACGATGAAAAATTCCAGGCCATGCCGGAGGGTCAGCTCCAGCTGGGGCGGATCCCACGGCTTGCTGAGGTATTTGTAGATCGCGCCGCTGTTGACGGCGGCGATGGCGGCCTCGAAATCCGAGTAGGCGGTGACGAGCATCCGCAGGATGCGCGGCCGCAACTGCCGGGCGCGTTCGAGCAGCCAGACGCCCTTTTCACCGGGCATCCGCTGGTCGGTCAGCAGCAGCGCGATCTCGTCGGCGTGTTTTTCGAGCAGCCGGAAGCCGTCAATGGCGTTCGACGCGGTGAACACGCGGAAGTCGTCGCTGAACGCGCGTTCAAAGGCCTTCAGCGATTTTTCCTCGTCATCCACATAGAGGATGGCGAATTTTTTATAGTCGTAAATGTTGTCCATGTCCGATGTTCAGTTCACAGCCTGCTGGTTTTTGACGGGAAATTCGAGCGTAAATTCGCAGAATTTTTCCGGCTCGGTTTTCACCGAAATTTTCCCGCCGTATTCCTGCACGATGTTGTGGCA
>CAZIFP010000074.1:0-11674 GCA_964538105.1 uncultured Bifidobacteriaceae bacterium | reverse complement strand
TTGAACGCCGCCGTGACCTGCTCCTTGCTCGCGCCGCCGCCCACGTCGAGAAAATTCGCCGGGCTGGAGCCGCAATGCTGGATGATGTCCATCGTCGCCATCGC
This sequence comes from uncultured Bifidobacteriaceae bacterium, assembly GCA_964538105.1. GTDB lineage: Bacteria > Verrucomicrobiota > Verrucomicrobiia > Limisphaerales > UBA11358 > UBA11358. Next base: position 11,570 of record CAZIFP010000074.1, on the reverse strand, counting down.
CAGCCCCGCGCCGTTCACGAGGCAAGCAATCGAGCCGTCGAGCTTGATATAATTGAGATTAAATTTGCTCGCCTCAATTTCCAACGGCGCTTCCTCGTTCAAGTCGCGCATCTCCAAAATGTCCTTGTGGCGATACAACGCGTTGTCGTCGAGCGAAATCTTGGCGTCGAGCGCCATGACGGTTTCCTTGCCATCGCGCAATTCGACAACCGCCAGCGGATTCAGTTCCACCATCGAGGCGTCGCATTCCCACCAGGTATTATAGACGCCAGTGATGAGTTTCACACCCGCGTTGAACAAATCGCCTTTGAGTCCGAGCGCGGCGGAGATTTTGCGCGCCTGATACGGCATGATGCCGACGGCGGGATCAATGGTTTCCTTGAAAATCTTTTCGGGATGTTTCTCGGCGACTTCCTCGATATCCATGCCGCCCTCGGTGCTGGCCATGATGAGCGGGCGGGAGGATTCGCGGTTGAGCAGTACGGCGAGGTAAAATTCCTTTTTGATTTTCGCGCCTTCGGCGAGCAGCAGCGTCTGCACTTTTCGTCCATCCGCGCCGGTCTGCTTGGTGACGAGCGTCTGGCCGAGCATTTTTTCGGCAAATCCTACCGCCTCGTCCACCGAGCCGGCCACTTTCACGCCGCCTTGAAAACCGGATTTGAAAGTTCCCTTCCCGCGTCCGCCGGCGTGGATCTGCGATTTGACAACCACCTTGGCGCTGCCGCTGGCGGCGATTTTTTCCGCGGCCGGCCGCACTTCGGCGAGCGACTTGGCGGGGATTTCGAGCGGGACGGTGACGCCGTATCGGGCGAGCAACTGCTTGGCTTGGTATTCGTGGATGTTCATTTCAAAAATTCAATCCGTGAATTAAAAACCATTGGCACCAGAAATCAACTTTTAAGCTTTGGAAAATCACGCGGTCGCGACAATTTCCCATTCAAGCTATCCTTCCGGCGCATTTTGCAGCGAAGCCGCCGCCGCTATACCAGCACGGCCTTGTTGGTCTTCAGATATTTCTCGATGGTCTTGATGCCGCTGCAGGAGTTGGCCACGCGGATGGCGTTGGGCTTGCCGAGTTTGTAATGCACCAGCAGTTTGCCGACCATGCCCACCTGGAGATTGGCCTCGGCCATGCGCCAGACCTGGCCGGTGGCGAGCGGTTGGGAACGGAGACGGCGGGCGGGCTTGGTTTTTATCATGTCTCATCCTGCGCTAAAACTTTCAAACAAACCAGTCAATTAGCACAAAGATTGAGAATGGCCGCCGGTCAGGCGCAGGAAACCAGCGCTGGCACCATCCGTTTATGCTCCACCAGTTCCCGCCGTGCCGCCCGCAGCCGTTTGATGATTTCGGAAGCCCGCAGCATCAGTTCGTAGCCTGGGTCATGGTTCGCCTCACACAATCCGCGCAAACGCGTTGCATAGAAAAAAAGTCTCGGCCGGGGTGGCCGCCCGCGCGTCGAAGCGCCAGTAATAATGACCACATGATTTAAGGTTGTTTGTTTCCGGCGCGGCTTGTTCAATGAGGCGTCATGGCTTTGGATGATTCCAGACTGAAATCGCTTCCGCTGTGGCAGAAGGCGGCGTTGTTCGGTGCGGCTTACTTCTTGTGCGCCGAGGCCGGCGGTTATTTGTCGGCACCGGGCGGAACCTTCGTGAGCTTCTGGCTTCCGGCGGGTTTGTTTCTGGCCGTGCTGCTGCTGACCCGCACACGCGACTGGCCCTGGCTGGTGCTGGCGGTTTTTCCCGCCAACTGCCTCTTCGACCTGCTTCACGATCCAAAGCCAAGGCTCGCCGTCATCTTTTTTTTCTACGTTGCGAACGCGGCGCAGGCGGTGACGGGCGCATGGCTGATGAGGCGCTTCGTGGCGGAACGTCCCACGCTGGCCACGCTCGGGGAATTTTTCGGGCTGATTGGATTCGCCGCGTTGTCCAGTGCAATGCTGGGCGCGGTCATCGGTGCGGCGACGCTGGTGCATTTCGGCCTGAGCACTTTGTTTGCGCACTCGTGGAAATTCTGGTGGGGCAGCAACGCGATGGCGATCCTGGTGTTCACGCCTTTCATCCTGGCCTGGTTTTCAAAATCCGGCGGAGCGCGCAATGATTTCGGTTCGCCTGGCAAAATCGCGGAGGCGGTCCTCCTATTTTTTGGGTTCAGCGGTTCCGCGTGGTATTTGCTGGCCGTGGGCAACGGAATCATGTCGCCAAACAAATCCCTGGTGATTCCCTTTCTGCTGTGGTCCGGATTGCGCTTTGGCACGCGCGGCGCGACGGCGGCAAGCCTTTTGCTTTCGCTGACCCTGGCTTTTTTCACCGGGCAGTTTTCCATCGGCCTCACGCCGGCGGAGATTGCTTCGGGTGAATACGTCTTCGTCCTGCAGATGCTGATGGCCACGACCACCGCAGTGGCCTTGATTCCGGCGATTGCCCTTGGCGAACGCGACCGCACCATGGGGAAATTGCGCGAAAGCGAGGAGCGGTTCAAAAATCTTTCGGCGGCGGCGTTCGAGGGGATTTGCATCAGCGAAGACGGAAAAATTCTCGACGTGAACAGCCAGTTTCTCGCCATGTTCGGCTACGAACGGACTGAAGTCATCGGGCACCAGATCATTGAACTGGTCGCGCCGGAATCACGCGCGCTGGTGACGGAGGCGATCCGCACCGGACGGGAAGACATTTACGAACACCAGTTGCGACGCAAAGACGGGAGCACTTTTTTTGCGGAGACGCGGGCACAGATGGTCCGCGTCGGAAACCAGACCTTGCGGATGACCGCCCTGCGCGACATCACCGAGCGAAAACAAACCGAGCAGGCCCTGCGTGAGTCGGAGGAAAAATTTTCCAAGGCGTTCCGCACCAGTCCGGACGTGATGTCCATCACGGACTACGAAACAAACTGTTATCTCGAAGTCAATGCCGCGCACGTTAAAACCTTTGGTTTCCAGCGCGAGGAGGTGATCGGACGCACCCCGGCCGAGCTGGGCATTTTTCTGGATCCCGCCACCCACGAACAATTGCACCGGGAATTAAAGGAGCACGGCCTGGTGCGCGGCGTGGAAATCGAGGGCCGCACGCGCGACGGGAGGCGGCTGACATTGCTGCACAGCGCCGAAATCATCGAGCTGGGCGGACGCCTTTGCGTCCTGCGCGTCTCGCATGACATCACCGAACGCAAGCGCGCCGAAACGGAGCGCGACGAGGCCCGGTCACGCGAGGCGCAGGCGCGCGCGGAATACACCCTGCAGCTCATCGCGGCGCAGGAGGCCGAGCGCACCCGCATCGCGCGCGAACTTCACGACAGCCTCGGCCAGAATCTTTTGCTCATCAAAAACCGCGCGGAACTCCAGATGGCCGGGGCAAAATTGCCCGCCAGTCTGCGCGAAGAACTTCAAAGCATTAGCGACATCGCGTCGCAGGCCATCGCCGAGGTCCGCCAGATTTCCTACGATCTGCATCCGCCCCAACTTGAGCTGTTGGGACTGACCCGCGCGCTCCGGGGGTTGATTGAAAACACACGGGAATCCGGCGCGATTGCCATTGACGGAAAATTCGATTCCGTTGACGACCTTTTTCCGCGCGAAGCCGCCACGAATGTTTATCGCATCGTCCAGGAAAGCCTGAACAACATCCTAAAACATGCGCGCGCAAAAAAGGCGCGCATCACGCTCGAACGCGACGTGCATGAGGTGCTGTTGAAGATCGAGGACGAAGGCTGTGGTTTCAAGACCGGCGCGGGCGGGAAAGGCCTGGGTTTGAAAAATATCGCCGAGCGCGTGCGGATGCTCGGCGGAAAACTGAAACTGGATTCACAACCGGACCGGGGCACGCGCATTGAAATAACGATTCCCATTTCCGCCGAACACGGTTAAAACAGTGGCGAAGCCGGTTGCGGAGATTTTCAGCCCATGGCGCATTGCACCACAGTTTTGATTGTTGACGACCATCCGCTCTTTCGCGGCGGACTGCGGCAGGTCATCGCCGGCGACCCGCGATTTGAACTCGCAGGCGAGGCCGGCGAGGGCGAGGCTGCGCTGCAATTCATCCAGGAAAAAAAACCGGACGTGGCCGTGCTCGACGTGAACCTGCCTGGCTTGTCCGGTCTCGAAATCGCGCGCAAGCTGCAAGGCAAGCGCCAGCCCACGCGCCTCATCATGCTCACCATGCACAAGGACGAGGAGACCTGCAACCGCGCGCTGGACTTCGGCGCGATGGGGTTTATGCTCAAGGAAAATGCCACCGAGGAAATTCTCAAGGCGATTGCCGCCGTCGCGGAGGGCGAACATTATTTAAGCTCGACGATTTCCGGCTATCTTGTCCGCCGGCGCAGCCGCGCCGAGGCGCTCGCCGCAAAAAAACCCGGCCTTGACGATTTGACGAAGGCCGAGCGGCGCATCCTCAAGCTCATCGCGGGGAAAAAAACCAGCCGCGAAATCGGCGCGGAACTGTTCATCAGCCCGCGCACCGTGGAGGCCCACCGCGCGAACATCTGCGCCAAGCTCGAACTGACCGGCAGCCACAGCCTGCTGCAGTTCGCCCTCGAAAACCGCTCGGCCATCTAGGCGGGGCGCGTCACTCCGTGCGCGCCGCCATGGCGAATCAGAACGCGTTCGTTGACAGGCGGCGGCTGGCAGAGCCCGCCCGCCCAAGAATTTCAAGTCCACGTCAAACGAGGGTTTTTTAGTTTCTCCAGCAACTGCGCGTCGGCGGCGGGAAACTTGTGCGCGGCCAGCCCGGATTTTTCAACCCATTTCACGGCGGCGCAATCCAGCGGCTGCGGCTCACCGGACAGAAGCTGGCAGATGAAAAACTTCAGGCGGACGGATTTTTCCGGATAGTCGTGGCGGATTTCCTCGAACAATTCGCCGACGGAAACTTCCACGCCCAGTTCCTCGCGGATTTCGCGGACGAGGCATTGCTCGAAAGTCTCGCCGGATTCGCGCTTGCCGCCTGGAAATTCCCAAAGCCCGCCGAGATGCGACTTCGCGTGGCGTTGCGTGATGAGCAGTTTGCCTTCGCGGAAGATGAGCGCGGCGCTGACCTCAACAGATTTACGATTTACGATTGATGATTTATGATTTGATTCAAACGGAGCGCCTGCCGGTTTTTCAATCATAAATCAAAAATCATCAATCATAATTATCTTCCCACGCTTTTGTAAATCCAGCCGAGCTTCTCCATTTCCACCGGATCAAAAAGATTTCGTCCGTCGAAGAACAGCGGCGCGGTCATCGCCTTCTTGGCGCGGGCCAGGTCGAGCTGCTTGAACTCGTCCCATTCCGTCGCCACGACGAGCGCGTCGCAGCCTTCGGCCACGGCGTTCATGTCGTCAACGTAAGTCACATTCGGCAGCAGCGACTTGGCCTTGTCCATGCCTTTGGGGTCGTGAACGCGGAGCGTCGCTCCGTCTTTCAACAAACGCTGGCAGAGGTCAATCGCCGGCGAAGAGCGCACATCGTCGGTGTTCTGCTTGAACGCGAGGCCGAGCACGCCGATTTTTTTGTCCTTCAACACCCAGAGCGTGTCGGTGATTTTTTTGACGAAACGCTCCATCTGGTCGGCGTTGATGCGCTGGACTTCCTTGAGCAGTTTGAAATCGTAGCCGACCTGTTCGGAGATCTTGATGAACGCGCTCAAGTCCTTCGGAAAACAACTGCCGCCAAAGCCGATGCCAGCGTTGAGAAACCGGCGGCCAATGCGCTCGTCCAGCCCGATGCCTTGGGCGACTTCCTGCACGTTCGCGCCGGCGGCTTCGCAGACGTTGGCGATGGCGTTGATGTAGGAAATTTTAAGCGCGAGAAACGAATTCGCCGCGTGCTTGATGAGTTCCGCCGAGTTGATGTCGGTGACGATGATCGGGGCGTTGAACGGCGTATAAATTTCCTTCATCGCCGCCGACGGGCGTTGCGAGCTGACGCCGATGACCACGCGGTCGGGCTTCATCAAATCGCCGACGGCAAAACCTTCGCGGAGAAATTCGGGGTTGCTGACGACATCAAAATCCACCTTTGCCGGGCAATAGCGCTTGATCGTCTCGGCCACTTTCTCCCCGGTCTTCACCGGCACGGTGCTTTTGTCCACGACAATCTTGTAGCTCGTCATGGCGGCGGCGATTTCACGCGCCACCTTTTCGATGTAGCTTAAGTCCACCGAACCGTCCGGCTGCGGCGGCGTCGGCACGGCGATGAAAATCACGTCGGATTTCTGGACGCCTTCCGCAGTGCTGTTGGTGAAGTTGAGTCTTCCGGCGGCGACATTTTTTTTGACGAGATCTTCGAGGCCGGGTTCGTAAATCGGAATGCCGCCGGCCTGGAGGGTTTTGACCTTGGCCGCGTCATTGTCCACGCAGATGACGTGGTGACCTACTTCCGCAAAACACGCACCCGTGACCAGTCCGACGTAACCGGTGCCGATGATGGCCAGCTTCATGGTCAATGGCTCAGGGTGAACGGAGCATTGTTGCCGGCGGGCGCGGGTGCCGCCGCCGCCGGGATTTTCGCTTTCAGTTCCATTGCCAGCCGTCCGGCTTCCATGCCGGTCGAACTGTTCGGGAAGGTGCGGGCCACATCCGTGAAAATTTTCGCCGCGTCGGCGAACTTGCCCTGCGCTTCGTCAATCCGTCCGAGCGCGAATTTGGCGGCAGCCACCACGCTCTGGTCAGCCGTCTGGCCGGCCGCCTTTTGGTAGGCGCTGAAAGCGGCTTCCCCTTTGCCCTGCGCGTCCAGGCTCGCCGCTAGGCCGAGCGTGGCCTGCGGCGTGAAAAAATTGTCCGGATAGGTGTCGAGGAATTTTTGGAACTGCGTCTGCGCGTCGGCGTATTTGCCGGCCGTGAACAGCGCCGTCGCGGCTTCCAGCAGGGCGCGCTGGCCGGCCTGCGTGCCGGAATAGTCTTCCGCGATTTTCAGGCAGGCGTCGGCCTGTCCGCCGCTGGCGCCCGCAGCGAGCACCTGCGTCAATGCCTGGCCGGCGGCGATTTCCGTCTGGTTCTGCCGGTAGGAATAAAACGAGAAGATGAAGACGGCGACCAGCACCAGGCCCGCGCCATAGGCGAAACGCTTCCAGTTGGCTTCAAACCAGGGTATTAATCTAAAGACAACATCGGCGGCGGTTGTTTCCTGTGATTGCATAAAGTGGAAATTCTCCGCGCCCGCCGCCAAAACGCAAGCCTGAAATCACCGGCGGCGAGTTTGTGTCCGGTCGAAACGCATTGACGGTGGTGCTCCGGCGAAACCAAACTGCTTGGCCATTATCCGAATGAAAAACAAATTACCCGACCCCGCGCTGACCGAACGCTGGCACGCCGCCGCCGAACTGCTGGAAGCCATCGCCCGCAACCGCGACCTGCTCGCCCGCGTGCCGGAGGCGGAACGGACGCGGCTGATGAAGGCCGCCGGCCAGATTTCCCGGCCCGACGCGGTCGCGCGGCGGCAACTGGTGAAAGCCACGAAGCGCCAGCGCAAGGCCGGCAAATCGCAGCGCGCGGAAAAGGCGCTGAGCCAGACCGGCATCCGGAAATTGCGCCGGCAGACCGTGTTCACCACACCCAACGTTTTTCCGCCGGCGGATTTCAAGCAGGTCGAAATTGAAAACAATCCCGACTTCCGCGAGGCCGTCGAGGAACAGAATTGTTACGTCTGCAAAAAAGATTACTCGCAGATCCACCATTTCTACGACCAGCTTTGTCCGAAGTGCGCGGAATTAAATTTTTTCAAACGCACTGAATCCGCCGATTTGCGCGGGCGCGTGGCGCTGCTCACCGGCGGCCGCGTGAAGATCGGTTATCAGGCAGGCATCAAATTGCTCCGCGCCGGCGCGCAGCTCATCGTTTGCACGCGGTTCCCGCGTGACTCCGCCATTCGCTACGCGGCGGAACCGGATTTCAAGGATTGGGGCGGCCGCTTGGAAATATTCGGTCTTGATTTGCGCCACACGCCGAGCGTGGAGGCGTTTTGCAAGCATCTGCTCACGACACGTTCGCGGCTGGATTTCATCATCAACAATGCCTGCCAGACCGTGCGGCGTCCGCCGGATTTTTACGCGCACATGATGGAGCGTGAAAACGGGCCGTTGCACGACCTGCCAACGGACGCTGCGAAACTGCTCGGCGCTTACGAAGGATTGCGCGGTTATCATTTGTTGCCGGAGGGTGGAACGGCTCGCGAGGACGCTCGCCCCACCGATTTAGCTGCGAACGTTGCTGGTGGGGCGAGTGTCCCCACGAGCCGCGCTGGCCAAGTGCAGGATATTTCCAAACTGGCCGGCCTCACTCACGCCGCCGCTCTCTCACAAGTGCCGTTGTTGCCGGAAGAATTGGAGGCACAGAAAAGTTTGTTTCCGCAAGGCCAGCTCGACCAGGATTTGCAGCAGGTGGATTTGCGCGATCGCAATTCATGGCGTTTCCTGATGCACGAAGTCCCCACGGTGGAACTGCTCGAGGTGCAGCTCGTCAACACCATCGCGCCGTTCATCCTCAACGCGCGGCTCAAGCCGCTCATGCTGCGCACGCCGGAGCGCGACAAGCACATCGTCAACGTCTCGGCGGTGGAGGGGCAGTTTTACCGGAAGTTCAAGACCACGCGTCATCCGCACACAAACATGGCCAAGGCCGCGCTCAACATGATGACGCGCACCGCGGCCGCCGATTATCACGCCGACGGCATCCACATGAACGCCGTGGACACCGGCTGGGTGACGGACGAGGACCCGGCGCACATCGCCGAGCGCAAGGTGGCGGAGCACCGCTTTCATCCGCCGCTGGACATCGTGGACGGAGCGGCGCGCATCGTGGACCCGATCATCGCCGGCTTCAACACGGGCGAACACCTCTGGGGGAAATTTCTGAAGGACTACCGCGAGACGGATTGGTAACAAAAAAGCCCGGAGCTTTCGCCCCGGGCTTGTGATTCAAATATATTCAGATTACGGCAGAGCGTGCGACGGAGTGACCGTGTTGCTCAACGAGCAGGTCGGAACCGCACCCACCGAGGCATCATTATAGGTGCCGCCAGCCGGACAGGCCGGAAGGCTGCTGCTGGAATTCATCTTGATGTAAGGTGTCAAGTCATTTGGGAAGTTGATCGTGGCACCCGTGGTTTGTTTTTGTTCGAGGGCGAACTGGTTGGCCGCCGCGTCAATCTGGCGGAGGTTGTTGATGCAGGCGTTGGCCTGTGAGGTCGCGCGGGCTTTCACGAAGTTCGGAATCGCGATGGCAGCCAGGAGGCCGATGATGGCGACGACGATCATGATTTCAACCAGCGTGAAGCCGGCCTTGCGGAGGTTTTTCATTGTCTTCATTTTTATTTTCCTTCTACTTAGTGCGGCGTGAACAGCGCGACTGGCCGGTTAATGTATGATTGCAGACTTGTTCACCTTGATTGCCAATCGCAACCGCGCGTTGAATGCATTCTAGCACTCCGGTTGCCATGATGACAGACACTGTGTCCCAATACCGTGAAGCAACGCCTATATGTTTTGTAGGGTGAAACCCTACACGGTGAGTTTATTTCGACTGCTTACTTTCGTGCCAGCGCACGGCCTCGCGCAACAGCTCGTTCGCGTTGGCAAGCTGAAGTTTTTCCTTGATGCGGGCGCAATAGGCCTGGACCGTCTTGAAGCCGACGTTCAGTTGGTCGGCGATATGCCGTGTGTTGTGCCCAAGCCCCAGCAGTTGAAACACTTCCAGCTCGCGGTTGCTCAATTGTTCCAAAGGCGAAATGCCCGCCGCCGTGCCACCGGCCACATATTTTTCATTCATCGCGGCGGTGATTTTGTCGCTCACATAGAGTTGCCCGGCGAGGACGCTGCGGATGCCTTGGATGATTCTTTTGGCTGCCTCGCGCTTCATGATGTAGCCGCGGGCACCGGCACGGAGGGCGCGTTCGGCGTAAAGTGTTTCGTCGTGCATGGACAAAACCAGCACGGTCACGTAAGGGTGCAGCGCCTTGATGCTCTTGATCAGTTCAATGCCTGACCCGGTTTCGAGCGAGATGTCCACAATTGCGACAGCGGGTTGGACAGTCCTGACCAGTTCCAAGGCTTCCGGCTCGTTGCCGGCCTCGCCGCAGACTTCAAGGTCGGGCTGCTGGTGGATCAAATTGGCCAGCCCTTCGCGCACCAGCGGGTGATCGTCCACCAACAGGATTTTAATCTTCTCCGGCATGGTTTTTTATTGTGTTATTGGGAACCAGTGTGCAAGTGACACGCGTTCCTGGCAAGGAAGACAGCCGTTCGATATGAAAGGTTGCACCAATCATCTCGGCGCGATAGGCCATGATGCGTAATCCCATGCCGTCGCCGTTCCGGGCGTTTTCGGGCAGACCGGTGCCGTCGTCGGTAATGGTCAAAACAATTTTGCCATCCACGTAATCCAGGCGGATTTTAATGTGTCTGGCATTGCCATGCCGGGCGGCATTGATCACCGCCTCCTGCGCGATCCGATACAACTGCGTGGCGACCTTCACGTCATAGAGCGGCACGGTCTTATGGCATTCAAACTGACAGGACACGTTGAAACGTTTGCTTTTTCTGGCCGCCAGCGCCTGAAAATTATCCGCCAGCCGTTCCGTTTGCACTTCAATGGGGTCGAGGCCGCGCGCCAGCGAGCGGGTCAGTTCAATGGCTTCCTCGACCAGTTCCACCATGCGGCCGGCCTCCGCCGCTTCCGGCAACGACTTGTCCGCCAGTTTCTGGCCAAGGGCATGGCTGACCAGCGCCGTGCCGGTCAGATGCTGGCACAAACCGTCGTGCATGTCGTAGCTGATGCGGCGTTGTTCGCGTTCGGCGGTTTCCACCAGCTCCTTTTGCAGCCGCGCCCGCTGCTGCACCTCCTCGTTCAAGGCGTCCGTCCGCTGGCGCACGCGCGATTCCAGTTCCCGCTGCAAGTTGCGGAGCTTGGCCAGCAACACGACGACGACCAGGTAAAACAGGAACATGATCGTGGCATTCCAGATGGGAACGAAGTAATTGGAGTAATGTTCCCCGGCGGCGATGTTGGTGGACACCCACGCCGTCACGCTCAAGGCGGAGATCAAGGCTCCAAACGAAGGGCTGACATACCACACGGCCAGAAAAACAGCGGACAGGTAAAAGATGAAAAAGAAAATCTCGTAACCCGTCAAATAATCCAGCCAGGCGACAACCATGAGAATGCCCAGGCACAACGCCGCCACCGCCGGCTTCGACCAGGTTTCAAGTCGCTGGAGTCGCTTCATCATCGCGCCGGCACACTAATCCGTCCCGGCGCGCGAGGCGATGCAATTTTTACATCACATCGCGGTTGCGATTTCCGGCAGATGATTTAACCTGACGGGCTGGAATTTTTTTTGCCCGACAACATTTGCATGAACGAAGAACCATTTGACACGACCGACGCCGCGGCATCCGCCACCGAACTTACACCGGAGCAGATCGCCGATCTCCAGAAACGCGCCGCCAAGGCCGACGAGCACTGGGACCGGCTGCTGCGCGTGACCGCCGATTTTGAGAATTTCAAGAAGCGCGCCGCGCGCGAACGCACCGAGGCCGGGCACGCCGCCAGCGCCTCGCTGCTTAACAAGCTTCTGCCCATCCTCGACA
>CAZIFP010000073.1:0-11698 GCA_964538105.1 uncultured Bifidobacteriaceae bacterium | reverse complement strand
ATGGAGCCACGGCAAAGCCCTTCGCCTCGCCGGCAACGCCATGCGGATGCCGGAGCGCGAGGCCTCTCCCTGCGTGGGACGGCCTGCAAAGCTTTAAGCCTGTAAGCCTGACGTCAGTTCTTCTTGCTGTTGGGGCTTTGGCCAGCCGGGGGCTTGCCGCTCGCGAACGGATTGACCGGCGCGACGCCGCCCTTCTTGAGGTTCTTGTCGGCCTTCGGCTTCTTCTTTTCCTTGTTGCTGCGCATCTGACCCTTGGCCATGACGATCTCCCTGCGCCCGGTTGAAAAGATTCGGCGCCGTCGATCCATAGCAAATCCGCGCGGCCTTGGTAAGCAGGCGGCGAACGCGGCGCGATCATCTATCGTGCACGCAAGATTTCGCCGGCCGATCGTGCGCGCAGTTGCCGGCAGGGCTCCGGCACGGTGCAGTGAAACCCAATTATTAAGACTGGACAGCCACCGGACACGGACATACCGTCAAAATCAGGGGCTATAAAGATAATCGTGTAAGTGGCCAAAGTTAACTGAGAGGATATAAGACTATGGCAATTACCGAAGCGGTGTTGGACGAACTACTGAAAGATTATGAAAAGCCCGCTGATTTATTGGGTCAAAATGGGTTGTTGAAGCAGTTGCAGAAGCGGCTGCTGGAGAAGGCGATGGGGGCGGAGCTGACGGTGCATTTGGGCTACGGCAAGCACGATCCGGCGGGGAAGAACTCTGGCAACTCGCGCAACGGGACGGGGGCCAAGACGCTCAAGGGTGAGTTTGGCAATTTGGAACTGGCGACGCCGCGGGATCGCAACGGGACGTTTGAGCCGCAGATTGTGACCAAGGGGCAACGGCGGTTCGAGGGCTTTGACCAGGCGATCATCAGTTTATATTCGCGGGGCCTGACGACGCGGGAGATTGAAGGGCATTTGCTGGAGATTTACGGGGTGGAAGTGTCGCCGGCGTTGGTGTCGCAAGTGACCGACGCGGTGTGCGCCGATGTGCAGGTCTGGCAGAACCGGCCATTGGAGGAGGTTTATCCGATTGTGTATTTTGACGCCATCTGGAGCAAAGTGCGGGAGTCGGGGCCGGTGACGAAGGTGGCGGTGTATTTGGCGCTGGGGATCACGCTGGCTGGGCAGAAGGAGGTGCTGGGCATGTGGGTGGCCAACAGTGAAGGGGCGAAGTTTTGGCTGCATGTGTTGACGGAGCTAAAAAATCGCGGGGTGCGTGATATTTTCATTGGCTGCGTGGATGGGCTCAAGGGTTTCCCGGAAGCGATGGAAGCCGTCTTTCCGAAGACCCAGGTGCAGTTGTGTCTGGTGCATATGGTGCGGTATTCGCTGAACTATGTGGGCTGGAAGGAGCGCAAGGCGGTAGCGGCCGATTTGCGGCTGATTTATCGCGCGGCGACGGAGGCCGAGGCCGCGCAGGCGTTGACTGCGTTTGAGTCCAAGTGGGATCGGAAATATCCGTCGATCAGCAAGAGTTGGCGCACGCATTGGCCGGAGCTGATCACGTTTTTGAAATTTCCGGCGGAAATCCGCAAGGCGATTTATACGACCAACGCGATTGAATCGGTGAACCGGTCACTGCGGAAGATCAGCAAGAATCGGGGCGTGTTTCCCCATCAGGAAGCGCTGCTCAAATTGTATTATCTGGCGTTGGAACGGATCATGAAAAAGTGGACGATGCCGATCCATAACTGGAGCGCGGCGCTCAATCGCTTTGCGATTGAATTTGGCGAGCGCATGCCCCGGTTGGATTGAGCCCTATGAACCGGAAGCTTACGACCATTCAACCGCTGGGGGCGCGAGCTGGAGGCTCGCCGCTCGCCCCCAGCTCATTTTATCTCGTGGCGAATCCACGGGAAAACAAAACAACAAAAACCGAAACAAAAAAACCATTTACACAGTTATCTTTACAAAACCTGCAAACGCCGTTTGTTTCGCTGCAAACGCCGCGTGTTAATCAACAAACGTCACGTATTGCGCTGCAAACGTCGCGAGATGCGCGTCTCGCGGCCCAAAATACCCCCTCGCGGGAGCCATTCCCCCGCCCGTGGGAACAATCCCAATCTGAACGCCCATTTCGTCGGCCAGCCCGACAATCTGGCGGCAGTAGTCATGATAGACATGGCTGGCCTGATTCAGTTGCAGTTTGCGCAGACCGGGCACAGCCAGCAACGTGCCGAGGGCCTTTTCCACGGCGTGGAACTGGTGGCTGGCATTGACCGGTGTGCAGTGGTGGAGCCGGGCGGCATCGGTGAAGCTTTGGGTGTCCGCCACGTCAATGAAGATCCGCAACGCTTCCAGTTGCATGGGGACAAAGGCTTAATAAAAAATGGAAAATTCGTCAAGCGCATGATGCGGGCGGGTGCCGGCGCACGAACCGCAACCGGCCCATTCCCGAAGGAAAGGGCCGGCCGGTATACTATTAAATCCCCCACTCCAAAAAACTAAGAGATTACCAGCGTCATTATGGAATGCGCCGCGCTGGTGCTTTTCACGCTTTTCCCGCCCAGCCAGAGGTTGAATGGCTGCACTTTGCCGGAAAGATTCAGCACCACCACCGCAATGGTCCCGTCGGGATTCACAAATGCCGTGGTCTGGAGCAGGTCGGTCATGGAGGAACTGATGATCCGCCGGGCACCCGGACGGACGAACTTGGAAAAATGGCCGATATAATAATAGGCGTTCATGTAATACAACTGCCCGGTTTTGGTGTCGGCATGAATCGGCGCGAAACAATAATTTTGGACATGGTTCGGCCCGCCCTGCTCATCCAGCAGGACATTCCAATCGGTCCAACCCTCGACGCCGTTGTTGAAATCGTTGACCATGGATTTGCCGTAGATCTCACCCCACTGCCAGTCATTGATTTTATTCATGTCAAACGGGCCGTTGCAGCCTTCGGTGAACAGCAGATGCGTCTTGGGATAGGCCTCCTTGACGCGCTTGACGTTCTCGAAATTATCGCCCACATACCAATGATAGCCCACGCCCCAGACATAGCGGGCGGCCGCCGGATCATCCAGCACCACCGAGGCGCGGGGATACAACAAGGCGCGGTTGTGATCCCAGATGATGATTTTTTTGTCCTTCAAGCCATCCTTCCACAGGGCCGGCCCGAGATAATTTTTGACGAAGTCGCGCTCCTCTTCGGCGGTGTAGATGCAGGATTCCCAGGTCTGTTTCGCCAGCGGCTCGTTCTGCACCGTCAAGCCCCAGATCGGAACGCCGGCCTTTTCGTAGGCATGGATGAACTTGCCGTAATAGCGCGCCCAGACACCAAAATATTCCGGCTTCAATTTCCCGCCTTCCAGCATGTCGTTGTTGTCCTTCATCCATGCCGGCGGACTCCACGGACTGATGAACAAGGTAAAATGGCCGCCCGCTTCCGCCATCGCCGCCTTGATGAACGGGATGCGATATTTCAGATCATGGGAAATGTCGAAGCTGTCCAGATTCGTGTCGCCATCCTTGACGTAGGTGTAGCTCTCGCTGGAAAAATCACAGCTATGGATGTGGGTGCGGCCGAGCGTGTAGCCGATGCCGTTTTGCGGGTCAAAATAGGCGCGCAGAATTTCCTGCTGCTTGTCGGCCGGCAGTTTGTAAAACGTCTCCGCCGAGGCATCCGTCAGGGCGCCGCCGATGCCGATGACGGTTTGAAAAGACTTGGCCGGATCCACAAAAATGTCCGCCTCCTTCTCGTTCACCGGCAAACCGGCGACCAGCTCGGCCTCGCCGGCTTTGGCCAGCCGCTGCCCGGTATCCTTGGCTGTGATATAAATGTCAACATGGCCGGAGGATTGTCCGGAAGCGCCTTGGGAAACATTTGCCAGGAACAGGAGCGTCAATAGTGAAGCGAAAAGGGTTTGTTTCATATTAATTTACACAACATTGAACTAATTTGCGAGCCGCTGGCCGGCTCAACGGCAATGGATTGGGAACAAATCTGCAAATAAAAACGCCACCCGATTCGTCATCGGGTGGCATTCGCGAAAAAACGAATCTACTCAAACTTTCCGGCGGCGGATCAGCGAGAGCGCAGCCGCACCACCCAATCCCGCCAAGGCGAGAGTTGTGGGTTCCGGTGCCGGTGTAGTTAACGAAGCAGTGTCAAAATAAACGTTGATAGCGGCCGGCTGCTGAGGTGCTGGGGGTGCAGGCCAAGCGCCAATCATGGCAAAAGCATAGACCGACACATACGCGGTTCCCGCAGGCGCGACTCCGTTAACTGTGAACTGCTGCCATTGATCGTTAGCACTCAATGCCGACCAGCCCAAATCAACTGTGTTGAGATTAACCAATTGAGAAGTCAAAAACTGCATCTGTATATCCACTGGAGTTGTCCATGAACTACCTGTGCCAGGGAACATTCCGGTGTCCGTCAAAGCATAAATGCTATAAGTGTAAGAATTCCCTGCAATGCCGGAAACAAGCTGATAGCTCCCTTGAGGATTCCACGCATTGCCCACCCCATTCACTGCCAACAAAGCATAGCTGCCATCATGTGGAGAGTCAGCCGAAGAAGACATGTCGTTTGGGCCTTGCCCGCTGCCGCCGAAATTATTAGCCCAGCCCAAACCAACTTGTGCATTGGTAAGACTGCCGCCGGGGCCAGTGCCTGCCACGAAACCGCCCGCTGACTCAAAGCCGGGATTCGTAAGCAAGTTTTGCGCTTGGGTAGTTGACGCACTTAATGCGAGAGCCACAGCAACTGTGCTGCAGCCGAGAATTTTGTGTAACATTTTCATATAGGTTGAGTTTTTTCTTTAATTTTTTTTTCCGATGATTACGGGTAACGTGATATTTTTTACTATATCAGGTTGATTCTGTCAATAGTTTTTGTGAAAATAATCAATAAAGATTTTATGCGGTCCTAGTTCTGGTGATTTTTTGGTGACGCGATGGTGGCTATTATGTTAATTTCAGGCAACTTATATTATAATGTCCAATTTCACCGCCGATGCGCTGGATAGAAACAGTTCCCTCTTGCTAAGTCATTAATATGATTACGCAAAGCTCCATTTCAAAGCGCCGGCTGTGGCTGATGCGGGTTTTTGCCATGCTTTTTATTCCGCTGTTCGTGCTGGGTGGTCTGGAACTTGGACTTCGACTGGGCGGCTACGGCTATGACACCCATTTTTTCCGGCGGATCCAAATCAATGGACAAAACTATTACGTGCCGAACGAGACCTTCAGCGACCGCTTTTTCCCGGCGGCGATTGCTAGGACGGCATTGCCCATCCGGTTTGCCGCCGACAAAGGCACCAACTCGTATCGGATTTTTCTGTTCGGCGAATCCGCCGCCAACGGCGATCCCGACAACACCTATGGCGTTGGCCGCTATCTCGAGGTGCTGCTGCGCGAGCGCTATCCGGGGACAGACTTTCAGGTGATTTGCGTGGCGCTGACGGCGATTGATTCCAGCACCATCCTGCCCATTGCCCGCGAGTGCGCCCGGCATCAGGGCGATTTGTGGCTCATTTACATGGGCAACAATGAAATGGTCGGCCCGTTCGGTGCTGAAACCAGTTACGGCCTGCGCGCGCCCAGCCTGGGTGTCATCCGCACCATTCTGGCTATCAAATCCACCCGGATCGGCCAGTTGCTGGATGATTTGGGAAAACGATTAAGAAGCAGTGCATCAAGCCCAAAAAAATGGGGCGGCATGGAAATGTTCGCGAACAACCGGCTAGGGCACGATGATCCGGCCCGGTTGCGGGCTTACGCAAACTTCAAAGGCAATCTGGAAGACATGCTGCGCGCCGCGCATAAAGCCGATGTGCCGGTCATCTTGAGCACGGTGGCGGTTGACTTGAAGGATTGCGCTCCCTTTGCTTCAATTCATGCGGCGGGTCTGGATACGAATCAGGCGGCCGCCTGGAACCAGTTTTACCAGCAGGGAGTTGAATTGGAGTCGGCGGGATCATTTGCCAAAGCGCTCGCCAAGTATCAACAAGCCGCGGAGATTGATCCCCAATATGCCGAGTTGCAGTTTCGCAGGGGAAGCTGCGACCTGGCTTTGACCAATAATGATCAAGCCCTGCACGATTTTGAACTGGCACGGGATTATGACGCGCTCGACTTCCGGTCGGACGCGCGCATCAATTCGGCCGTTCGGGATGCGGCATCCCGTTATGCCGGGCAGAATGTCCATCTGTTGGACGCCGCCAGGATTTTCGCTCAAAATTCGCCGCAAGGAATTCCCGGATTGGAACTGTTTTACGAGCACGTGCATTTTAATTTCGCCGGCAATTACCTGCTGGCGCTAAATTTTGCCGAACAGGCGAAAAAAATTCTGCCCGCAAGCATCGCCGCCAAAGACAAGGGAAGCTGGGCCACGGCCGAACTCTGCAATGCCCGCCTGGCGGCGACCGTCTGGGATCGCCAACGGATATGGGAACCGATCATGACCCGCGTCACGTCGCCGCCGTTCACCGAACAGTTCAACCATGACGCCATGCTCAAGATTTACGAGGGGAAATTGAAGGAGGCAGCGGCAATGATGAACACTCAAACACCCGAGCAAGCCCGGCAAATGTATGAACAGGCGCTGGCACTGGCTCCGAACGACTATTATTTGCACGGAAATTTTCAGAGATTTCTGGAAAAAGGCGGCTATTTGACGCAAGCCATAATCGAAGCCAAACGCTGCTGCGAACTGGTGCCTCAAATGCCGGGGGGATATTATTATACCGGCACATTGCTGATCCGCGCTGGAAACATAACCGAAGCCGCCGATTACTTTTCGCGGGCGCTTGCGCTTAATCGCAACTACGCGGAAGCGCTGGACGCCATGGGAACGATATTGGCAAATCAACAGAAGATCCCCGAAGCCACCGGCTGGTTCAAACGCGCGATCCGGGCCAATCCGGATTATGTGGAACCCTACCTCAACCTGGGATTTCTCCAGCAGAATCAGGGACAAAATGATGACGCCATGGCCTGCTACCAGCAGGCCGCGAGTTTGGAGCCGGAAGGCCCGGCGGATTATTTCTGCCGGGCGAATTTTGCCGCGGCGAGGTTTCAATGGGATGATGCGATTGCCGACCTGCGCGCCGTGGTCAAAGCCAGGCCGGAATTCTGGCAGGCCCGCTACCAGCTCGCGGTTCAACTGGCGGCCAAAGGAGAAACGGACGAGGCGGAAAAACAATTCTCGGCCGTGATCTACTACCGGCCGGATTTTTCCCCGGCGCATCTGGATCTGGGAACCGCCCTCGCCACGCAGGGCAAGCTCGATCCGGCACTGGCCGAATTTCGCGCCGTTTTACAGCTCGACCCGGCGAATGCATCCGCCCGGCAACAAATGGCCGCGATTGAGTCAAAACTGCATCCTGACCATTGATCCTTTTGTTCGAGGACTCGGTTCAGGAAAATGACCGGATAAAATGGCGGGGCAATTTCTCCGATTAAGAAACAGTCGGAGCTTGGCGGGTTCCGGCCGAACGGGCATACTCCACCCAGATTCGCTGCTTCAGATTTTTTATTTTGCTATGAAACTGGTGGCCAAACAAGCCGGGCCTGGCGCATGGAAAAATGCCGGCGGCGCAGGTGTGCTGCTGCTTTGCCTGCTGCTCGCCTGCCCCCGTTTGCCGGCAAAGGATGTTCCGCTGGAGGAATTGCGAACCGCACAGCAGGTGCGGCAAATGCCCCGCGAGCTGGCCGCCCGCCAGAATCCGGTGCGTCTGCGCGGTGTGGTGACGTTCTTCGACCAGAAAAATTACTTCCGGTTTCTCCAGGACGACACGGCGGGCATTTATTTTTTTCTGGGCGATTCCCCGGATAATCCGCCACTGGAGGCGGGACAACTGGTCGAAATGGACGGTGAAGTGAGCCCGGGCGAGTTTGCGCCGATTGTGATTCCGTCCAAGATCCAAATCCTGGGCGCGGGAACCTTCCCGGCCGCCAAGCCGGTGACGTTTGAGCAACTGGTGAGCGGGCAGGAGGACAGTCAATTTGTCGAAGTTCGAGGCATTGTCCGCGCCGTGCATTTTGATGAAGAATCCGGCTATTTTTTGCTGGAAATCGCCACGGGCGGGGGGCGGTTGACGGCCTATGCGAGCAAATTGCCGGTGACGCAGAGTGGCGATCTGGTGGATCATACCGTGACGGTCAGCGGGGTTTGCGTCACGCGCTTCAACCGCCAGCGGCAGTTGTTTGACATCCGGCTTCTGGTTCCCCGCCCGACGGATCTCGTTGTTGATCTGGCCGGAGCGGGCGATCCGTTCGACCTCCCGGCGCAATCCATCGTGAAGCTGCTGCAATTCACCCCGCAAGGCCCTTACGGCCATCGCGTCAAAGTCATCGGCACGGTCATTTACCGGCAAAATGACGACACGCTGTATATCGAAGACCAGACCGAAGGGCTTTACGCCGAAACGAAGCAGGCCGGGCCGCTGGCATTGGGTGACCAGGTTGAAGTTTTGGGATTTCCGGCCAATGGCGTTTACACGCCCATGCTGCAAGATGCGGTATTTAAAAAAATCGGGGCGGGGCCTTTGCCCGAAGCTGTGCCGATCAACACCGACGAAGCGTTGAAGGGAAATTATGACTGCCGGCTCGTGCGCGTGGAGGCCACCCTGCTGGATCGGGCGCGGCATGGACGCGAACAGTTTCTGGTGCTGGAGACCGCCAGCGGTTTCATCTTCCACGCTTACCTCGACCCCAAAAATGGCGAGACGGACTTCACCGGTTTGCAGAATGGCAGCAAGGTGGCCGTCACAGGCGTTTGCCTGATTGAACCCGGCAATGAATGGATTGCCGGGGAAGCCTGGCGTGCCAAATCCTTTCGTATTTTAATGCGGTCGGCGGCCGACGTTTTGATTCTGGAAGCACCGCCTTGGTGGAACTTGCAGAAACTCCTGTGGGCGGTTGGCCTGCTGATCCTGGTCGTGCTGGGGGCAGCCACCTGGGTCGTCGTCCTGCGCCGGCGCGTCCAGAAACAAACCCGCATCATCCGCCAGAAACTGCAGACCGAGGCCGCCCTGAAGGAGCGTTACGAAGATCTCTTTGAAAATGCCAACGACATGGTGTTCACACACGATTTGCACGGCCGCATCACGTCCCTCAACAAAACCGGCGAACAACTGCTGCAACGATCCCGGCACGAAATCATTGACAAACGGCTGGTGGATTTTGTCGCCGAGGAACAACGCGCCGCCGCCGAACAGTGGCTTAATCTCGTGGTTAAAAGCCCGGAAATCCCGCCGGTGGAATGGGATTTCACGACGGGAACCGGTCAACGCATCCGATTGGAAATCGGCGCCCGCATGATCGAACAGGAAGGAAAAAAAGTCGAGGTGGAGGGCATCGCGCGCGACATCACGGAACGTAAGCGGTTGGAAAAGGAGATTTTGGAAATCAGCAACCGGGAGCAGCGGCGCATCGGCCATGACTTGCACGACGGCGTCTGCCAGTTGCTGGCCGGCGTCGCCTACCGGATTGACATTCTGGCCGACCAGCTTCAGGAAAAGAACATGGCTGAATTTTCCGAGGCGGAACGGGTGGGCAGCCTGATCAACGAAGCCATCAAGCAAACGCGGGGTGTCGCCCGCGGTTTGTTTCCGGTTCAATTGGAAGAGAACGGTTTGGTCTGGGCGCTGGAGGATCTGGTCACCAACGCCGGCAATATTTTCCGGATCAAGTGCGATTTATCCTTCGCCAAACCATTTCCAATCGTGGAAAGCGGCGCGGCGTTGCATTTGTATTACATTGTCCAGGAAGCCGTGCTGAATGCCGCCAAACACGGAAACGCGACCCAGATCAACATCGCTTTGACGTGCCAGGGCGACCGTTTTATGCTAACCATTCAGGACGACGGTGCCGGCTTTGAAATGACCGGAGGCAATTCCACCGGGATGGGCATTAGGATCATGCGTTATCGCGCCAGGGTGATCGGTGCGACTTTAGACTTGAAAAGCCGGCCCGGTCAGGGCACCCAAGTCACATGTGTATTTTATGCCGCCCCGCAGAAAGGCGGGAAGGAAGTGAAACACGCCCAAAAACCGGCGGCGGATGAACCCAGCATAACAACAGCGACCAAAAGCCCATGAACAACAAACCATCGGAAAAAAAACAGGTTTTCATTGTGGACGACCACGCGATGTTTCGCGAAGGATTGCGACAACTGATAGACCGTGAGGCGGACTTGGCCGTGTGCGGCGATGCCGCTGACGCGACCGAGGCGTTGGAAAGCATCAACAAGTCCCAACCCGACCTGGTCATCGTGGACATTTCCTTGTCCGGCAAAAGCGGCATTGACCTGATCAAAGCCATCAAAGAAAAGCATGAAGACCTGCCAGTCCTGGTCGTCTCCATGCACGAGGAGTCGCTCTACGCGGAGCGGGCTTTGCGCGCCGGGGCGATGGGCTATGTGATGAAGCAGGAGCCCGGCAAGGTGGTCAAGACGGCGATCCGCAAATTGCTGGCCGGCGACATGCATCTCAGCGAGCGGATGGCCAGCGGCGTCATCTCAAAATTCATCCGTGGTGGCGACGAACTGCCACCGTCACCGCTTGAGAAACTGAGCGACCGCGAACTGGAAGTTTTCCGGATGCTCGGCCAGGGCAAGGGCGTCCGGCAGATTGCCGAAGAACTGGGCCTGACCATTCCCACCATCAATTCCTTTAGAAACCGCATCAAGGAAAAATTGCAGTTGAATTCCTCAACCGAAGTGATGCTCCACGCGATCCACTGGTCACGCGAAGAATCGGCCAAATGAACCAGCCAGTCGTCCGACCCGCAGATTTTAATCGGTGGCAGCAGAGATTCCGAAGGGTTCGCGGCATGGTCGAATCATCCAGCTTCACTGCCGCCCTGATATGGTTGACGACCCTTGGATCATTCGCGCATCCGGTGTCTGAAGTTCTGAGTCCCGTCGAAGTCCTGCCCGCTTCGAGTCCATACGGTGAGGTCAGGGTCATAAGAAATATTCCCTACGCCGCCCAGCCGACATCGCGGCAAAATTTTGACCTGTATCTTCCAGCGAATAAGACCGGCGAACTATTCCCGCTCGTTGTCTGGATTCACGGTGGCGCCTGGATGATGGGCATCAAGGAATGGGACAACGTCAAATACCTCGTCCGGCACGGCTATGCCATTGCCAGTATAGATTATCGCCTCAGCACGGAAATCCCGTTTCCCGCCCAAATCCAGGATTGCAACGCGGCGCTGAATTTTATCCTGGCTCATGCCACCAATTACGGAATCAATCCCAAACGATTCGTCGTGGGCGGCGGTTCCGCCGGCGGACATCTGGCGCTACTGCTGGGTCTGGCGCGCGATGAAAAAAATTTCGGCGCGGATAATTCAATCAAGCCATTGGCCATCCTCGATTTTTTTGGCCCGGCTGATTTTAACCGGATGGAGAATGACCTGGAGACAATCCATTCCGAGAAAGGCTTGGAACTTTTCAAAGATGCCGGCGGCAAATTGCTGGGAGCGCCGGTGGAGCAGTCTTCCGACAAGGCAAAACTGGCCAGCCCCATCAACTACGTGAGCGCGGCGAACCCGCCGGTGCTGATTCTTCAGGGAGGCAAGGATGACCTGGTGCCCGCCGTCCAAAGCCGGCGTCTGCATGACGCGCTGGATCAGGCGGGAGTCAAAAATCAAATTATTGAGGTGGATGCCGCCGGCCATGACGGCCCGCTCTTTTCGACGCCGGAAATCGAATCCAATGTTGTCAGCTTCTTAACTGAAGTT
>CAZIFP010000072.1:0-11867 GCA_964538105.1 uncultured Bifidobacteriaceae bacterium | reverse complement strand
AAGCAGATATTTGAAATGCATATCCGTCGGCGGCATAGAGAATCCAATAATAATAATTCGGGTGGCAGTTTTCAGTTTTTTAATTGCCTCTCCCCATATGGATTCCATTTCGTTTTTGAAAATTTTTTTCCATGTGGGAGGCACAAGTTCCGGCACATGATCTAATGTCACCAGTTCATCATAGTCTTTGAAAACTTTAATTCGTGAGGCATTACCCTTAGGTCGAGCCCAGTTCACAGAACCATGCAATTTGAATACTGGAATTTTTGATGCAGAGAATCGCTCGTCTAATTTCGAGCCATATGTCATGGGAATGCGAAGTTCATGCAGGGCATCTTCTAAAATTGTATCGTAATTAAAAGTGATGAAAGTATTCTCGCCTTGTGGTTTTCCATCTTTTAGCATCCCAAGCAATCGTGCTGCATGTAGAGCATATGTGCCAACGTAATATGCGCCTTTGCCATTAGGGTCTATGGGTTCAGACGTGCGAGATAACCAATTTGGGTATTTATCTTTGCTTGCGTCGAACAATCCAGCACTGCTTCTCACATCCATTCTGCTTTTTAACGAACTTCCTGTTTTGCGTGCATGGTCAAGCGTTGCTGCAATTGCCAATCGAATCGGTTTAGAAATTCCAGTGGTGCTTGCTGAGGCTAAGCTGAAAAGCTCTTCGATATTTTCCAAATCAAGGTTAACCCAATACGCGGCAGACGCAGCATTAAGACGAAAATCCAACACTTTGTCTATTGCAACGGCTTCCGAATTGCGCACCTGATTTTCCAACCATTCATGACTATCCCTCATTCGCACAAGAAAATCAGAAATTAGTGGCAAACCTGCATCATGCGAGAACCCTGCACCAAGAATATAAACGTTGTGGTTGTTGTGTAGCAGCCTTCTCATAATTTTAAATCATCATCCATCAGCGCGCCGGACGAGGCGCTCAGTGGCATGTTATTGTGTCATTTTACCGGTTGAAAATCTTTGTGTCCAGTTTGCCAGAGCAGGAAGGCGAACTGGCCCGCCGTGTCCTTGAACGTGACCGTTTTTTCCTCCGTGAAATGGCCGTTGTCGTAGTTCACCTTCATCAGCACGGGCCGGCCGGAAGTCGTCGCCGCCTGCACGGCCGCGATGAACTTGCCCGTCTCCCAGGGAACCACGCGCGGGTCGTTCCAGCCGGCCACGCCCAACACCGCCGGATATTTCACGCCCGGCCGGACGTGCTGGACGCCGTCCATCTCGTATAATGCCGAGCACTCGACGGGGTCCGTCACCGTGCCGAATTCCGGGATGTTGGGCGGGCCGTTGGGCGTGAACTCCATGCGCATCGCGTTCGCGCACCCGACATTGCACAGCGCCGCCCCAAACAAATCCGGCCGGTCGGTGATGGCCCGGCTGATGAGAATGCCGCCGGCGCTCCGGCCCGTGCAGGCCAGCTTGGACGGGCTGGTGTAGCCCTTGGCCTCCAGATATTCGGCGCAGGAAATAAAATCCTTCCAAGTGTTCGGCTTGGTGGTCTTGTAACCGGCCTTATACCAGGCCTCGCCCTTCTCGCTGCCGCCCCGGACGTGCGCAAAGGCCAGCACCACGCCGCGATTGGCCAGCGAGTTGAAAATGCTGAAGGACGGAATGGCGCTGAATCCGTATGCGCCATAGCCGCGCAGGATGCAACAGTTGGAGCCGTCCAGCGGAATTCCCTTCTTATAAATGATGGAGAGCGGAATCATGGCGCCGTCGTGCCCGGGCGCTTCGACTTCCTCGGAAACCAGGTTTTCAAAACCCGGATAGGAGACGTCGGTGTTGAAAATGCTCTTCGCAAACGTGTCCTTCCGGGCGTCGAAATCGTAAATCGTCAGCGGCAGCGTCCAGGAATAAATGTTCACCAGACAGCGGTCGGTTTTCTTGTCGGGACAACTGACGTCCACGGTTCCCGACGCCGGCAGCTTGACGGTTTCGGTCTGGCCGGAGGCGAAGTCATATTTCACGAGATGGCGGAGAACCCCGTCGGAATAAACGATGAGCAGGTAATGTTTGCTCTTGGTGATGTATTGGATGGAATCGGCGGCTTCGGGAATGACGGTTTCCGCGTGTTGCCAGTCGGGATGCTTCACACTCGTGCGCACGACCTTGTATTTCGGCGCGTCGGCATGGGTCACGGCGTAAATGTAATCGCCATTGAACGCATAGCCGCGCACGAGGTTGTCGGAGGGCTGGCAGAGCACGTCCCACTTGAGTTTCCCGCCCTTCAATCCGGCGACAGGCGCATAGAACAGCCGCATCTCATTCTGCACAGTGGACACCGAGCCGATGAGATAATCGGGATAGGATTCTTCGATGGAAGCGGACGGCCATTCCTTGGCGGCGATGCCAAGTTCCGGGTTGCTTTCGTCGCTGAAAACGTCGCGGTCGGCGGCGAAATCCGTGCCGAGCCGGTGCAGCCGGGTCTGGCGGTTCAGCTCGATCCCGGGGCTTTTGATGTCAGTGATTTTGCTGGCATCGTAGAAAAAAGATTTGCCGTCCTTCGCCCAGCCATTGACGCCGCCGGAAGGATAATAGCGCTCCGGGAGCAGCGTGCCATCGTCCACCTTGAGGATGCGGATCTCCGACCATTCCGCGCCGCCGGAAGTCAATGCGAGGGCAACATGTTTTCCATCCCAGGAAGGGTTGGCGTCATTGATCGTTGTGATGACGCCGGCCTTATAAGTGGTGGGATCAAAAATCAATTTTTCCGGGCCGTCCCACCCTTCCCGGTAATACAGCTTGCCGACATTTTCACCGCCCAAGGTTTTCTTGTAAAAGACGCGGCCATGTTCATAAGCGATGCCCGAATAAGTTGCCGGCTTGAGCTTGTCCAACGCCATCCATTCCTGCACCAGCGCATCCCTGCCGTGAATTTTGGCGATCACATCGTCAGTTAATTGGGCCTGTTCCTTGAACCAAGTGATGACATTGGTGTCTTTTAGATCCTCCAGCCAGCGGTAGGGATCGTAGTAGGTTTTCCCGAAATATGTGTCTGAGACGTCAACGGTTTTTGTTGGCGGATAATTCCATTGCGCGTGGCAAGGCATGGCCCACAGTAACGTCACGAAAAGAAATGGCAACCCCTTCGCCATGGAAATGCGCCCGAACGATTCAGAAGCAAATTGGATCATTTGCTTCCTAATTTAAAGCGGCTGGCATTCCTACGCAGTTCTACTTGGCCGAAGTTCATAGCTCGGACACATTCAGTTCAGAAAAACGAGCCGAACACCGACGGAATTTCTTTGACGACAGCGCGGAGGCTTGAATTGCACTCGCGCAATTCTGAATCCAGCGCGTCGTCGGAATCTTTGGGGCTGGCCAAAAGGAGCGTCACCCGGGCTTCATGTTCGGCGAAGCGTTCGGCGTGCGGATGGCGCGGGTCGCGCCAGTGGCGCAACAGCCGTTCGCGGTAGGCGGGCACGCGCCAGAGCAACCGCCCGTATTCCAGCTTGGCGTATTCTTCAACATGGATGCCGTTCACGAACATGGAATGAGGATAACACGGCGGTTCAATCAAGTAAACCGACGCGTTTGGCCCATTCGGCATGCGCCCGGTCACGCGGTTCGTTGCGCTTTAATTTTGGCGCGAGCAGATCGGCGGGCACAGGGACGAGGAGATTTAAATCCTCGATTTGCCTTTGTGTTGCGCGCGATTTCCAGCCGGAGGGGAATTCATTCAAAACGGTTTCCGGCATCAGATTGACGTGCCATCCGTGGATGCGCTCGAATTCGCTGCCGATGAGCGCTTCGTAACATAGCATCGCCACTTCATCACAGTCGGTGACGGGGTCAACGTCCATGCTGGCGTCGGGAAGTTCAGCCGGAATGCCGCGATCATGCGCGTGCCAGAGCAACGCCGCCGACCCAATCAACGTGAGATTGCCCGGTGCTTTCAAGCTCGCACCAAGTTCTGCGAGCCAGTCGGCCACTTGCTTTCCACTTTTAAGTTCGCGACGTGGCATAATATTATTTTACAACTTCAAGTCATCATCCGTCACCGCGCCGAGCGAGGCGCTCGTGACGTGGGCGGCGTATTTCGCCAGCACGCCGCGCGTGTAGCGGGGCGCGGGCTTCTTCCACGCCTTGCGGCGCGCGGCCAGTTCCTTCGCGGGAATGGCCAGCGTCAGCTCCCGCTTCTCGGCGTCAATGCGGATGGGGTCGCCGTTCTTCACCAGCGCAATCGTTCCGCCCACGTAAGCCTCCGGCGTGATGTGCCCCACCACGAAGCCGTGGCTACCGCCGCTGAAACGTCCGTCGGTGATGAGCGCCACGTCCTTGCCGAGGCCTTTGCCCATGATGGCCGAGGTGGGCGAGAGCATTTCCCTCATGCCGGGTCCGCCCTTCGGCCCTTCGTAGCGGATGACGATGACGTGGCCTTTCTTGACCGTGCCGTTGAGAATGGCCTTCATCGCCTTCTCCTCGGATTCAAAAACGATGGCCTTGCCCTCAAAGTGCAACCCTTCCTTGCCGGAAATCTTCGCCACCGCGCCGTCGCTGGCAAGGTTGCCGCGCAGGATGACGAGATGGCTGTCCTTCTTGATCGGATTGTCGAAGCCGCGAAAAATCGTTTGCCCGGTGGGATACGGCTTCACGCCTGCAAGCGTCTGGGCCATGGTTTCGCCGGTGACGGTGAGGCAATCGCCGTGGAGCAGTTTCTTATCGAGTAACATTTTCATCAGCGGCCGGATGCCGCCGATAGCGACCACTTCGGACATCAAATGTTTTCCGCTCGGTTTCAAGTCGGCGAGCACGGGCACGTGTTTGCCGATCCGCGTGAAATCGTCAATGGTCAGCTTCACCTTCGCGGCGTGCGCGATGGCGAGCAGATGCAACACGGCATTCGTGGAGCCGCCGAGCGCGATGACCACGGTGATGGCGTTTTCAAACGCCTTCTTCGTGAGAATGTCGAGCGGCTTGATTCCGAAATGCAGCATCTTCACGACGGCGGCACCGGCGGCGCGGCAATCGGCGAGCTTCGCGGGTGACACGGCGTTCTGCGCGGAGCTGTTCGGCAAACTCATGCCGAGTGCCTCAATGGCGGACGCCATGGTGTTAGCGGTATACATGCCGCCGCAGGAACCGGCACCGGGAATGGCGCATAGCTCCACTTTCTTAAATTCTTCTTCGGAAATTTTATTGTTTGCGTGCGCACCGATGGCTTCGAACACGGAGACCACGTCGAGTTTGCGCTGCGCCGGATCACCGGTGATGCAGCCGGGGAGAATGGTGCCGCCATAAACGAACACGGCGGGGCGGTTCATGCGCGCGATGGCGATGAGCGAGCCGGGCATGTTCTTGTCGCAGCCGCCGATGGCGACGTAGCCGTCCATACCCGCGCAGCCCACGACGGTTTCAATCGAGTCGGCAATGACTTCGCGCGACACGAGCGAATATTTCATGCCTTCGCTGCCCATCGAGATGCCATCGGACACGGTGATGGTATTAAAAATGATCGCCTTGCCGCCGCTGGCGTTCACACCCTGCTCGGATTCGCGCGCGAGTTTGTCGATGTGCATGTTGCAGGGCGTGACATCGCTCCAGGTGGAGGCGACGCCGATGAGCGGCTTCTTGAAATCTTCCTCCTTGAAGCCGACGGGATAAAGCATGGCGCGGGCGGCGGCGCGTTCAGGACCATCTAATAGGATGCTGGAAAAGGGACGGATGTTGATCGCAGACTTGTTCTTTTTCATCGGGAAATGTTGCCGGAAAAAAGTCGTTGCGGCAAGTCGCGGGAGTTTTGAATTTATAAAGTGGCGTGTCCGGCTAAATTGCAGACTGGACACGCCACAAGGAATTGTTCCCGCAAAGTTCCCGCAATTTTATTTGGGAACCGGCCGGTGATAAATGAACCACCCAAAACCGCCGAGATTGAAATCGGGCAGAACAGTATCAACCGAGGGTTTGGGCCGGCCATCAATGTTCACCGGCACGAAACCGTCGGCGCTGGGCAATTCAATCGTTCCGGTCACCCGCTGATTCGAAAGATTGATCAAAACCAGATACTCATCCTTGGCATCGTGCCGCACAAAGCTGATGACATCCCCGGGCGCGGTATTCTGAAGCCAGTTGACTTCCCCTTCGTAGAAGGCGGGATTCTGCCGGCGGAGCTTGATCAGATCGTGGTAAATACTGCGGAGCGGCGGACGTCCGGCGGGCTGCCAAAATACCGGCATTTTTTCAAACAAGGCCGGGTCGAAGGATTCGGTGGCATCGCCCACTTCCATGCCGTTGTAAAACAACGGCACGCCGTCGAGTGTCAGCATCAACACCTGTGCCGCGAGTGCGCCATCCGCGCCATAGCGCGCCACCGCACGGGTGGTTTCGTGATTGTCGGTGAAACGCAGGTGCAGCGCGCCCTTGGGAAATTGCTCGTAGGTGTGATCCCATGAGTCCTTCAAAAAATATGCGGGTTTGAGACTGCTCATGACCATCTCCAGCGACGATTCAAAATTCCATGAGGAATCCAAGTCGAATGCCTTGTAAAGCATCGCCGGCTTGGCACCCGCGTCGGCCATGATAATGACCTGGGGATTGCCCTGTTCCAATTCGGCATGGGCTGCTTCCCAAAAATCAATCGGCACCGTCGGCGTCACGTCACAACGGAATCCGTCCACGCCAAATTCCGTCTGCCAGTATTTCATCATGTCAATCATGTAGCGACGCACATCTGGATTCGCGTAATTCAACCCGGCCACGTCGGTCCACGCGGGATCGGGCGGGACGATCTCCCCTTTCGTATTCTTGAGATAGAAATCCGGGTGATCCATGAGCACGCTGTCCCAAGAGGTCTGTCCGGCGACGATGTCCATGACCACCTTCATCCCGCGCTTGTGTGCCTCGGTTACCAGCCGCTTGAAGTCGTTGGTGGTGCCGTAGTCCGGGTTGATGGCGTAAAAGTCGCGCACAGCAAAGGGGCTGCCGAGCGTGCCTTTCTTCATTTTTTCACCGGTCGGATGAATAGGCATGAGCCAGAGGATGTTCACGCCGAGATCGTTCAATTCATCCAGCTTCGCCGTGATCGCGTTGAGATCACCGGCCTGGGAAAAGTTGCGCGGGAAAATTTCATACACGACCGAACTCTTGAGCCAGTCGGGCGATTGGCGGGTGGCCGGCATCGCCGAATCGGCCGCTGAAACGAAAGCGGACTCCATCGCCAGTCCGGCGATGAATGTGATGGCGAGCAGACGGCGCAGGGTTTGTGTGATTCGGTTCATAGTGTTTGAGAGGTTAAGTTGATTGATTGACGCCTGTAGTTGGTTTGTGTTTCCAAGTTGCCAGACTCACTGCCCATCATGTTTTCAATCGCCGAATCAGCTTGCCCCGAAACATTTTTCGTGCGAAAAAGAAGCCCGGCGGCACCTGACGAATCATATTCACCAAGGGCTCTTTATCCAAAAGAGGTTTGGGATCTGCGATTCTGTGATTTGAGCGGGATTATGAAATTAACGCGTCAAAAAGTCAATTTGTAAATTTCAGGTGTCGTCAAGGGCGGGCAGACAAACGTGGAGAGATGGCTGAGTGGTTTAAGGCACACGCCTGGAAAGCGTGCGTAGGTAACACTACCGTGGGTTCAAATCCCACTCTCTCCGCCACTCGATTTTTGACCGTTTTCACTTTGATCAACTTCAAGCCCCGCTGACAAATAGAGAAATGAAATTTCAAGTGTTCACCAACGCCGACATGGTCGCCCGCGAGGCGGCGAAAGTCATCGCTGCGGAAGCGCGGGTGGCGGTGTCCGCGCGCGGACAGTTCACCATCGCCGTCAGCGGCGGGCGCACGCCGTGGCAGATGCTCCGCGATTTGGCCAACGAAGAAATTCCCTGGGCCAACGTCCATGTGTTTCAAGTGGACGAACGCATCGCGCCGGCGGGCGACCCAGATCGCAATCTTACGCATCTGCACGAAAGCCTGTTGTCGCACGCACCGCTGCGTCCGGAACAAATCCACGCCATGCCGGTGGAGGAAAACGATCTGACTGCCGCCGTTAAAAGTTATGCGGACACGCTTCAAAAAATCGCCGGCTCGCCGCCGGTGCTGGATCTCGCGCATCTGGGACTCGGCCCGGATGGGCACACGGCTTCGTTGATTCCCGGCGACCCGGTTTTGGACGTTTCAGATGCCAACGTGGCGCTGACCGGCATTTATCAAAAACGTCGGCGCATGACGTTGACCTATCCGCTGCTGAATCGTTCCCGGCGAATTTTGTGGGTGGCCACGGGCGCGGAGAAAGTGGAGATGCTCGCGCGTTTGCGTGCCGGCGACGTTTCCATTCCCGCCGGACGAATTTGCCGCGACAACGCGCTGGTGCTGGCTGACCGCGCGGCAATGCCATAATTTCAATCCAAATTGCGCGGATAAAAAGTTCGGTTTTCCTGCCTGAAAGTATTAAGCTGAAAGTGTGTTGACCGACATCAAATCCCTGACGCGCGAAGAACTGGAAGCCCAATTCAAATTGTGGGAACAGCCGACATACCGCGTCACGCAACTGCTCGAATGGCTTTACGTCCGCCGCGCCACGACGTGGGACGCGATGACCAACCTGCCGAAAAAATTGCGCGCGCAGTTGTCGGAAAATTATTCGCTGCAATCGCTCGAACTCGTTCGCAAACAGGGATCGCGCGACATCACGCAAAAATTTCTCTGGAAGCTGGCCGACGGCGCGCTCATCGAAAGTGTTTTGATCCCGGCCAATCCCGCGCTTTACGGTGAAGCAAGCGACCGCCACACGCTCTGCGTCTCCACGCAGGTCGGCTGCGCCTACGGCTGCAAATTCTGCGCCAGCGGACTCGACGGCTGGAAACGCAACCTCTCACCGAATGAAATCGTCGAACAGGTTCTGGCCATCGAGCGCTGGAACGAGGCGGAGAGTTCCAAATTAAAGCTTGGAGGTTCCAAACCGGACGTCATCGAACCCGCTACCGACTCGCGGCTGATCAACAATCTTGTCATCATGGGCATGGGCGAGCCGCTGGCGAATTACGAAAATCTGCTCAAGGCGCTGCGCATTTTGAATGCGCCGTGGGGCGGCGGAATTGGCGCACGGAAGATCACCATTTCGACGAGCGGCCTCGTGCCGCAAATCCGCCGGCTTGCGGATGAACCGGAACAATTTCGTCTTGCCATCTCGCTGCACGGCGCGACCGATGAAGTCCGCCAGCGCATCATGCCCGTCAACCGCAAGTATCCGCTCAAGGAACTCACCGCCGCGCTGGAATACTACCAGGCCGAGAAAGACCGGATGCTGACGTTTGAATATATTTTGATCGCCGGCGTGAATGACGCGCTGGAACAAACCCAGCCGCTCGGCGCGCTTGCCCGGCATTTGCGCGCCAAGGTGAACTTGATTCCCTACAACCAGGTCGAAGGCCTGAAATGGGAACGACCGAGCGAAAAAGTTCAGGAGGATTTTCTGGCGGCGCTGGAAAAACAGCGCGTTCCCGCGACGTTGCGCCGTGAAAAGGGCGGCGACATTGACGCGGCATGCGGCCAGTTGCGGCTGAAGACGGAACGGGAATTGAACACAACGATTTCTTAATTGGCGTCAGGCTTGCGCCGATAAATCTCCAGACATTGCTCCGGTTTGCCGGAATAATTTTTCGCCGCGTCGCCCCAAAGCTCAATTTCGGGTTTGCCCGGACGACAGTCCACAATGCCGACACAGTCATAGTTGGTGGCGGCATATTTCCCGGCCCATTTCAAAACCTCCAAGTCCGACGACGCATTTACCAGCCACGAATAGCGGTTCACGACGATGACGAGGAATTGCGGTTTTGCCGCCTCAATTTCGCTGATCATCCGGTGCTGCATGGTCACGGCATAAGGCTGATCTTCCATGAGCGGATAAGTATAGATATAGCCGGTGGCGGACCGGCGGTCGGCGTAGAAATAAATCTCCGGTTCCGAGCCGACGACAGCCACCCGGTCGTCTTTGGACGAATGGTCTCGGATATATTTCGCCGCGATGGTGGATTCGATAAACGGATTGAACCGGTAAAGCATCTGGTTAAGCGTTTGTGCCGGCAGTTGAAAAAACACCAACCGCTGCAACCAGACATCCCACGCCAAAACGCCGGCCAGCAGGATGACCGGAACGGCCTTCACCCACCGCGACGACATGGATTGCAAAGAGGCAACCGCCATGCCGACGATCAATGCCAGCGCCGGCAGCAGCAGCACAAAATAATGTTCCCGAAAATAAAATCCGGGCGTCACGGCCAGAAAGGAAAAAAACAGGAAGCCCAGCACAAACTTCATCCGTGTCCGGTCGGCGGTGTTCCGCAGGGCCGCCACCAATCCGGCCGCCGCCAGAATCCAAAAGCCGGCAAAAAAATCAAACTGGTCACGGATATAGTCGGACAAGTATCCCAATCCGTCGCCCAGCGTCGTGCTGGCTGCGTAAGTCCGCGCATAAGAAACGGTCCAGAACCAGAACTGGGGGAAAACCCCGGCAGCGGCGAGATAGAGGCAAATTGTGGCGAAGGGCAAAAACGCCCCCAGTGCATACCAGCCCATTCGCTTAACCGAACATCCGGGGGTTGACGTTTCGCGGCGCTCACGCCAGAGCAGAACCAGAAATCCGAAAATTCCAAAATAGATTCCCGGTTGTTTCATCGCGAACGCCAGTCCATAGAGCAACCCGCTGAAAAAAATCGTGCGCCGATGGCCGGATTGAAACGCCTGCCATAACAACAGAGTCGCCAGCACCGCGAACATAACGACAAATTGCGTCGCGTGCGCCGCCATTCCCAAAACCGCCGTGCTGGCGGACATCAACCCGTAACTGGCACAAGCCGCCAGACCGGCGGTCACGCCAAAAAGTTTTCGCGCCAGTAAAAAAACAAAAACAATCGTCAGCGCATTCACCACCAGCAATGTCAGGTGAATTCCCACGGTCGTCTGGCCGAACACCGCCATGCCGGCGGCGCAGGCATAATATGTCCCCGGCAGTTTCATGTTGTAGGCGAGTTCGTAGGGAGGTATGCCGTGCAAGATCAACTGCCCGGCGTAGGCGTATTCGCCCTCGTCGCGCTCCAGCGGCATTTCCAGCAAACGCACGCGGATGAAGCCGACAAACAGCAGAACAACCAAAACCACGAGCCACGGCCAAAAACGAACCAGCGAACTTCGGGAAGAGTTTGTCGCCGGTTGAATTTCCATTGCGCGATGAAATAACATGGAACAATTTCCGGCAAAAGTTTATTTGCCGGAAAATCAGTGTTTCATCTGCGTCCATCTGCGGCTAAATTGTCCTCGTGATTGCCTTACTCGACTACGGCTCCGGTAACCTCCGCAGCGTCCACAAATCGCTGCTCAAGGTTGGCGCGGACGTGCGTATCGCGCAGACGCCGAAAGAAATCGGTGATGCGGCGGCGATGGTTTTGCCCGGCGTCGGCGCGTTCGACGACTGCATCAACGCGCTGCGCAAACAGGAACTGCTCCAGGCCGCGCGCGATTTCATCCAAACCGGCAAGCCGTTTCTCGGCATCTGCGTCGGCTATCAGGCGCTGTTTGAGCGGAGCGAGGAATTCAATTCCTGCGCCGCCGGCCTCGGACTTTTCAAAGGCAGCGTCGTCCGTTTCACGGAAAGGCCCGGATTGAAAATTCCGCAGATCGGCTGGAACCAGATTGAGATCGCGAAAACCGACTGCCCGCTCTATCGCGGCATCGCCAGCGGCAGCTACGTTTATTTCGTCCACAGTTTTTATCCGCAGCCGGTGGACCAATCCATCGTCGCGACGCGGACGTATTACGGCGACAACTTTGCGTCGTCCGTCTGGCGCGACAATGTTTACGCCACGCAATTTCACCCGGAGAAAAGCCAGAAGGTCGGCCTGCAACTGCTGAAA
>CAZIFP010000071.1:0-11890 GCA_964538105.1 uncultured Bifidobacteriaceae bacterium | reverse complement strand
TGTTTTTGTCGCTGGGCTGTTTTGCTTCGGCCATTTCGCGCAGCCAGATGGCGGCGGCGATGATCAGCTTTGTGCTGGGCGTGACCTTGTTTTCGCTTGGTTTTCTCGCGGAGGCGCTGCCGGCGACCGCACAATGGCAGTCGCAGGCGCTGTCGTATTTCGGACTGTTCGAGCAGATGCATGATTTCGCGCGCGGTGTGGTGGACACGCGCACGGTGATTTTTTATGTGAGCGCGACATTTTTCTTCCTGTTCCTGACCTTGCGCGTGGTGGAAAGCCAGCGCTGGAAATAACATGGCCGCCCATCCCCAACCCAGTTTCTCGCCGGGCCGCCGCTGGAAAATCGGCTGCGACGTGGTCGTGCGCACGGCGCTGGTGCTGGCGGTGGTCGTGATGGTGAACTATCTCGGCGCGAAATTTTACGGCCGTTATTTCTTGAGTTCGCAGACGCAGGTGCAACTGTCGTCGCGCACGTTGAGCGTGGTCCATTCAATTACGAACCAGGTCGCCGTGACGGTCTATTACGACAAGACCGACGACTGGTATCCGACCATCGTCGCGTTGCTGAACGAATACCGTTCGGCCAACCCGAACATTTCCGTCAAGACCGTGGACTATCTGACCGATCCGGGCGCGGCGCAGAAAATCAAGGATCAATACAAGTTGAGTTCGGCGAAGGACAAGGACCTCGTGATTTTCGACTGCGACGGCCATGTCAAAGTCGTCCCCGGCGAGGCGCTCACGCAGGTCAAGCTGGAGCAGGTGCCGAATGTCACCGAGCGCGAGTTCCGCCGGAAGCCGGTCGCGTTCAACGGCGAGATGATGTTCACCGCAATGCTGCTGGCGGTGGAAAGCCCCAAGCCGCTCAAGGCGTATTTTCTGCAGGGCCACGGTGAACCGTCGCTGTCCGATACCGGCGAACAGGAATACCAGAAATTCGGTGCGGTGCTGGCGGAAAGCTACATCGCGACCGAACCGCTGCAACTGCTCGGCGACAACACCGTGCCGGATGATTGCAACCTGCTCATCATCGCCGGCCCGCGCGCGGAATTTTCGCCGGAGGAACTCCAGAAGATTGACAAATACCTCAACCAAGGCGGACGGCTCTTCATCCTGTTCAATTATTTTTCCATCAAACATCCGACCGGCCTCGAACCCATCCTGCAAAAATGGGGCGTCAATGTTGTTCCTGACGTTGTCGTGGATCACAAGAACACAATTTCCGGCCAAGATGTGATTGTTTATGACTTCGGTTCGCATCCGGTCGTCAATCCGCTCACCAAACTCGCGCTGCAATTGATTCTGCCGCGGCCGGTCAGCCATGTGGGCTGGACAAGTCCGCCCGCCGATGCGCCGAAGGTGGAGGAACTCGCTTTCTCCAGTCCGCAGTCAACGCTCATGGGCGATTCCACCGCCGTGCCGCGCAGTTATCCGCTTATGGCGGCGGTCGAACAAAAAACCGCGGCGGGCGTGGCCAACACGCGCGGCACCACGCGCATCCTGGTCGTGGGCGATTCGTTTTTCCTCGGCAACCGGCAGATTGAATCCGGGGCGAACCGGGACTTTCTTGGTTACGCGGCGAACTGGCTCCTTGACCGCACGGTGCTGCTTGAGGGCATCGGCCCGCGACCGGTCAAGGAATACCGCCTCACGGTCACGCGCGACCAGTTGAAACAGGTGCGGTGGCTGCTGCTCGGTGGGCTGCCCGGCGGCGTGCTGGTGTTTGGCTGGCTGGTCTGGCTGGTTCGCCGAAAATAATGAAAACGAAAAACACATGGACCTGGCTGGTCGTCGCGGCATTGTTGTTCGCGTCCATTTATTTTTTGGACCGGTTCATGCGCCCGGCGGCCGTTTCAACGCAAGGTGTCCTGCCGGGTTTGCAGCCGTCGGCGGTGACCAGCCTGCAGGTGATTCCTGCCAGTGCGTTGGAAATCTGCGCCGTCCGCACCAATAATTCCTGGCAGCTTACTAGGCCTGTGGATTATCCGGCGCAACCGGCCGCCATCGAAACTTTGCTCGCCGCGCTGCAAAAGCTGGCGCCTGCCACGCGCATCAGTCCCGGCGAACTCCGCGAGCACCGCACCGCCGACGCGGATTTTGGTTTTGATCCGCCGCAGATTTCCCTCACCATCACGGCGGGTGACCAGCGCTGGCAACTGCAGGTCGGCAACCGGACTGCGCCGGGCGCCCAGGTGTTTCTGCGCGTCGTCGGCACGGACAGCGCGTTTGTGGCCGACGCCGACTGGCTCAAATATTTGCCGCAGACGGCCAGCGACTGGCGCAGCACCGCGCTGGTGGTGGCGGAGGCGAATGATTGCAATGCAATCGTGCTGACCAACGGCGCGAAGTTCATCGAACTGCGGCGCAATGTGACGAACCATCTCTGGCGCATGACCCGGCCGCTGCAGGCGCGCGCCGACAGTGACCGCATCACTGACGCATTGCAACAATTGCAGACGGCGCAGGTCGCGCAATTTGTCACGGACGCCGCCACGGATCTGACCGCGTTCGGTTTGCAGCCCGCCGAGCTGGACGTGTGGTTCAACCGCGGAACCAATTTTCTTTCCGCCCTTCATGCCGGCAAAAACGCGACGAATGATCCGGCGCTGATTTACGCGAAACGCGAAGGCTGGGATGCCGTTTTCACTACGGCCAAGGAACCGCTGTCGTTGTGGCGCGGCACGGTGAACGACTTTCGCGATCCGCACCTGTTGGAACTGACGGCACCCGTCGCCGAAATCGCGGTGCAGGGTCCGCACGATTTCACCTTGCAACGCCAGGGCACGAACGGCTGGGAGATCGTCGGTGAAAAATTCCCGGCGGACACCGACAGCGTGCAAGAGTTTCTCAAAACTCTCGCCGGCCTGCGCGTCACGGAATTCGTCAAGGACGTGGTGACGACGCCGGACTTGCCTGCCTATGGATTGGCGGTGCCGCAATTCCAGATCAGCCTGCGTGCGGTGGCAGGCGACACCAACGCCGTCATCGCGCAACTGGCCTTTGCCGTGCAGACCAACGGCGTTTTTGTCCGCCGGGCGGACGAGGATTTCATTTATGCCGTTGCGCCGGAGGATTTCAACCGGCTGCCGGAGTCGGGCTGGGAGCTGCGCGACCGGCGCATCTGGAATTTCAGCGAGACCAATGTCGCGCAAATCACGCTGCGCCAGGGCGGCAAGACCCGCACGATGATCCACGACGGTGCGAACAAATGGTCACCCGCGCTCGGTTCGCAGGGCTGGCAGGGCATCATCAACAACCCGCCGGCCATCGAGGAAACGGTGCACCGGCTGGGCGCACTGACCGCGCTCGGCTGGATCGGGCGCAATGTCGCCGAACCGGAAAAAATCGGGCTGGCCCCGGATAATCTGGAGATCACCGTTGAACTCAAGAGCGGCGAAAAATTTTCCACGGCCTTCGGCACGGAGCTTCCGTCCGCTCATACGGCGCTGGCCGCCGTCACGCTCGACGGCGAACGCTGGGCGTATGTTTTTCCGCCGGTGCTTTACCAGTTCGTCTTGAGTTATCTCACCATTCCGGCGAACGTCCAGTAATATGCGACCCGGTTTCTGGCGCAAATGCCGCGTGTGCTTCCGCTGGTGCCGCATCAGCGCGTGGTTGCTGGTGCTCGCCGTCATCTGCGCCGTCGTGTGGTTCAATCGCATCGGCCTGCCGGATTTTCTGAAGACACGGCTCGTCGCCACGCTGCACGAGCGCGGCGTCAACTTGGAATTTTCCCGGCTGCGGCTGCGGTTCGAGCGCGGGATTGTGGCGGAAAACGTCCGCATCGGCGGCACCCAAACCGCCGCCGGCCCGGTGCTTTCGCTGGCCGAGGTGCAGTTGCAGCTGGATTTTCGCGCGCTGTTCCGGCGGCAGTTGCAGGTGGACGGGCTGTTGCTCCGCCAGGGAAAATTTCTCTGGCCGGACTCGCCGACGAACACGCTGCGGCTGGACAACATCCAGACGATTTTGCGTTTTCAGACCAACGACACCTGGACGCTCGACAAGTTCCAGGCGGATTTGGCGGGGGCCAGGCTCAAATTATCCGGTGAAGTCGCCCACGCGCCGGAAATCCGTGACTGGGCGATTTTTCACGGCACCAAGCCGGCTAGCTTTCCGGACTTGCAGGCGAAACTGCAAAAAATTTCCGGCACGCTCGACCGGATCCACTTCGACGGAACGCCGCAGTTGACGCTGACCGTGGACGGTGACGCGCGGGACATTCATTCGTTTGTCGTCCGGCTGATGGTCAACGCCGGCGGCGCGCAGACACCGTGGTTTCAAGCGCGTGATCTCCAGCTCGCCGCGAAGCTGACTGTGCCCGCCAATGCTCCGACCAATTTTGATCCCGCGTGGAGTTTTTGGACCAACCTGCAGCCGTATCAGCTGGAATGGACGGTGCGCGGCGCGCAGTTGCAGTCGGAAAAATTGGATGCGGACGCGGTGGAGTGCGGCGGTTTCTGGCGCGC
Source organism: uncultured Bifidobacteriaceae bacterium (assembly GCA_964538105.1). Taxonomy (GTDB): domain Bacteria; phylum Verrucomicrobiota; class Verrucomicrobiia; order Limisphaerales; family UBA11358; genus UBA11358. Next base: position 7,424 of record CAZIFP010000071.1, on the reverse strand, counting down.
GCCGGAACTGGTCGTCACCAATTTGTCAGCCACGCTGGGCGGCGGCTGGCTGGCGGCCGGTTTGAAATTAAACGTCGCCACCCGCGAACTGTCATTCACCAACGCCTCGGACTTCGACCTTCACGCAGTCTATGCGTTGCTGACGGAAAAAACCGTGGACCGGCTCGCGGATTTTTTCTGGTCGCAGCCGCCGGCGCTGCAAATCACCGGCTCGCTGAAACTGCCGGCGTGGACGAACGCGCAGCCGGACTGGAACGGCGAAGTGCGCCCAACCGTGCGGCTGAACGGCGAAGTGGCGTTCACCAACGCCACGGTGATGGGCGCGCAGATTGATTCGGCCCGGACGCATTTTTCCTATCTGGACATGGTCTGGCAACTGCCCGACCTCGCGGTCGCGCAGGCGAAAACCCGGCTGGAAATCGGCGGCTTCGAGGATGACGTGTCGAAGAATTATCGCTGGCACATTCGCGGCGTGGTGGATTCGGAGGCGGCCCGGCCGTTTCTGACGGACAGCAACACAGCGCGCGGTTTTGAACTCGTGAAATTGTCCGAGCCGCTGGCTCTGGACGTGGAAGTGACCGGGCGTTTGTATGATTTCGACAGCATCGCGGAGGACGGGCATCTGGCGTTGACGAATTTCACGGTGCGGGAAGAGCATTATGGCGACGTGACGGCGGAGGTGAACTACACCAACCGCGTGCTGACATTATTGCAGCCGCTGATGCACACCGGCGCGCAAACCGCCACGGCAGACTCGATTTCGCTGGATTTCAACCGGCAACTTATTTTGTTCACCAACGGCCTGGCCACCGCCGTGCCGGAACTGGTGGTTCATGCCATCGGGCCAAAAACCACGAAGCTGGTTTCACCGTATCATTTTCTGACGCCACCGACCACGCGGGTGAACGGGCAGATTCCGTTGCGCAACATGAACGGCGGACGCGAAATGGCGGACGTGGACATGCGCTTCGACGTGATCAAGGGCGCGCCGTTCGAGTGGCTCAAGCTTAAGACGACCAACATCACCGGCACCATCGTTTGGCGCGGGCAGACGCTCTTGTTGACCAACGTGGCGATGGCGTTTTACGGCGGCATGGCGGATGGTTATGCGTATTTTGATTTTCGCGTGCCGCATGAGGGCGCGGATTACCGCTACGCCGTGAACATGACGAATGTTAACTTGCACACACTGGCGCTGACGCTGGGTTCGACGACCAATCATCTCGAAGGCACGCTGGCCGGTCAGATTGTCGTGACCAACGCCAGCACGGAAGACTGGCGGACGTTGAGCGGGCATGGCCATGTGAACGTGCGTGACGGCCTGCTGTGGGACATTCCAATCATCAGCATTTTGTCGCCGGTGCTGAACACGGTTGCGCCGGGCCTGGGCAACAGCCGCGCGACGGAAGCGTCGGCCAGTTTCGTGATCACCAACCGCCTGATTTACTCCGACTCGCTGGACATCCGCTCAACAATGACACGGCTGGAATATGTTGGAACGATTGACCTGAACCAGAACGTGAATGCCCACGTCACCGCGCAGTTGTTGCGCGACACCTGGGTGGTCGGCCCGCTGGTCAGCACGGTGCTGTGGCCGGTGAGCAAATTGTTTGAATACCACATCACCGGTTCGCTCAAGGATCCCAGGAGCGAACCGATTTATGTGCTGCCGAAATTGCTGCTGCTCCCGCTGCACCCAATCCGCACGCTGGAGGACATCATCCCCGGCGGCGACACTTTTTCCAGCCGGCCGTCGGGTTGAATCCACCGCATAATCGGAATTAGTTTTGCGGGTTCGCGTCCGTCGGAACCGCATTCGCGTCCGGCACCTGGCTCGGCGGCTGATTGGTGTCAGCGGACCCGTTGTGTTTGCTGGCTCTGGCGGCGGCCTTGGCGTCTTTGGTGTCTTGGATCTGCTGGAGCCGGTTCTCGGCGTCCACCTGTTTGAGTTCATCCTTGGTGTCCTGGGCTTCCGCATGGTGGATGCCCGGCAGGCGTGATTCTTCCTTCTTGGCCTGCAAGGAAGCCAGTTCGGGTGTCTTCAAAACCGTCGGCCGCATCAGCACGAGCAGCTCGTTCCGGGTTTTGGTGCTGGAACGGGAACTGAACAGCGCGCCGAGCAGCGGGATGTCCTGCAAGAGCGGAACGCCGCTCTTGTTGAAATCTTTTTCCGAATAAATGGCACCGCCGAGGATGATGCTGTCACGGTCTTTCACCGCCACATTGGACGACAGTGTTTTCGAGGCCGTGTTGGGCACCGGATTGCCGTCAATCTGCGTGTAACCCGAGATGTCGTCAATTTCCTCCTGGATTTGCATCACCACCAGGCCGTCGGGATTGATGAACGGCGTGACGTTCAGCGAAACGCCGACCGAGAGCTGCGAATAGGACGAGCCGATGCCTGTGGTCCCGCCATTGTAAGTGCTGGTCACATAGGGCACGGTGTTGCCGACAAAGAACGAGGCCGGCTGCGCCTGAAACGTCTGGATGCGCGGCTTTTGGATGATGGTGATTGAATCGTCGGAAGCCGCCGCCTGGAGCGCGACGTCGTAGTCGGAATTTCCAATCTGGCCGAAATAGCTTAATCCACTCGCCAACGCGCTGTTCGTTCCATTGGCGATCAGTCCGTTGGTCACAAAACTGAAGAACGACTGTCCGTTGTTGTAACCGCCCGTGCCCTTGAAGTTGGGCGTGTTGATGGCGCTGGGGTTTTGGACGGCGGAAACACCGAAATTCCATGCGTGGTTGAGCGACACCTCCATGATGACCGATTCGATGAGCACCTGCGACAGCAGCACGTCCAGCTTGTCCACGATGTTCTTGATCCGTTCCATGTCCGGCCGCGTCGCAAAAATCAACAGCGAATTGCTCCGCTGGTCGGCGATGATTTTCGTCTGGCCGAAAATCTGGATCTGATCCTGCCCGGTGCCGGACGCCTTCTGGATGATGGACTGCAACCGCTGCTGGAAAGTGGAGGCACCGCCGCTGGGCGTGCCGTTGGCCGTGCTGCCCGTGCCGCCAAACGAGGTGCGCTGCTGGCCATTCATGCCATTGCCACCTTGATAATTACCGGCTCCGCCCTGCGTTCCGCCCTGCATTCCACCTTGCATTCCGGTGCCACCGGTGGAAGATCTGAAACCGTTGCCGGTGCCGCTGGTTGAACCGGAGGAACCACCGATGCTGACGGTGCTGCCGCCGCCGGCGCCGCCGAGGCTGTTCAGGGCGTTGGCAATGTCCTCGGCCAGCGCATATTTGATCGGGATGACTTCCGAGATGTATTCCGCCGGCACGGACACGTCCACGCGCTCAATCATCTGCATCATGCGCTTCACATTTTCCGCGTTGTCGCGCAGCACGAGGATGCCGTTGCTGTCAAACGCGACGACGGCGTTCGGCAGCTTCGCGAACGGCGTGATCAGCGGCATCATCTCAGTGGGCTTGGTGTATTTCAACTGCACGATGCGCGTGACATACGCCCCGAGGTCAGGCAGCTCGCTGGCCGAGTCGTCGCTGAACGCCGCACCGGCCGTGCCGGCCTGGTCGGACGTCAGGACTTTCACGAATTTGTCGCCGACGTTGACGACGGAAATGCCGTTGAGCGAGAGCACCGCCTGCAAGGCTTCAATCGCCTCGGTCTTGGTCAGCGGTGTTTCCGTCTTCAAAATAATTGAGGCTTGCGGCAAGCCCGCGCGCAGCAGCGTGCGTCCGACCAGCTTCGAATACACCTCCAGCACCTGGCTCACATCCACGCCTTGAAAATTGATGTTGCCCGCCGGAATCATTTCTTCCTGCGGCGAAGCGCCGCTGGAGGCGTCAGCGGGACTGGCGGCACCCGGAACCGTCGTCGGAGCCGTCGCTGCGGCTGGAACTGCGGGCGCGACGGGCATGGCCGCGGGCGCGGGCGCGGCGGGCGTTGCGGGGCCCGCCGCCGAACCGATGTTGGTCGTGACGGTGTGGATGCGGTTGGTGGTTTGCCGGATCAGCGGCATGTTTTGCGCCCAAAGGTCGAGTCCGGTTAGAAATAAAATCAGGGTGAGCGTGGTCGTTTTCATGGTGCCTTTGCGGTTGCGGGTTTCAAAGTGGCGGCCTGGTCGCTTTTCTGGTAGCTGGCGACGAGCCGGATGTTGGCGTTGAGATGCTGCTTGGCGCTGTCGGGCTGCATTTCCAGATCACGCACCCGGATCATCGAGGCGCCGGAGCCGAGCTTGTAAAGAAAATCCACCAGCTTCCCGTCGTCGGCGGTGACGTTGATGTTCTGGACCTGCTCGACGAAAAACGCGTCGTTGGTGTGCGTTATCTGGCGCGAGTTGTTGACGATGCTGACGCCGCTCTGCGCCGATTGGGTCTGGATGTTGCGCAACATGTTCACGCCCTGGTTTTCAAGCGCGACGAATTCGCCCTGGCTCTGGAGGCTGTTCACTTGTTTCTGGCAGGCATCCGTCTGCGCGACGACCGTCTGGTAAAGTTTCAATTTATTTCGGGCCGTGTCCCGCCGCCGGCTCAAGTTGCCCCAGTCGGAAAAATGCGGCCAGATGAACACATAATTCAGCACGAGAAACACGACCACCACGATGCCGATGGCGACGCGGCGTTCGAACGGCCGCAGTTGGGCGAAATATTTTTTCATGGCGCGTCTGCCTCCGTGTGCCGCAGTTCCAGGCTGAAATTCCAGCTCGCCTGACTGCCGCTCTGGTGGTAGGTCACCTGATCACCGCCTTCGGCAGTGAACATCGGCTGGCCTTTCATCTGCGCCTTGCGCAGCGCGTCGTAAAAATCGGTGATCAGGGTGATTTGATCGGAGGCCACCGTGCCGTTGAGGGAGAGCTGGTGTCCGTCGCCGAAGCTGAACCGCTGCAAAGTGATTCCGGGCGGCAGCAGGTCCGCGACGAGCTTCCAGCAGTCGAGCGCCGCGTATTTCAAATCCTGCCGTTCCTTGAGCACCTCGTAGCGCGCCTTGAGCTGCAGCACGTTTGTGTAGCTGCCGCCGAGGGCCGCGACCTGCTGCTCGATTTTTTCGGTCTGGTAACCAAGCACGGTGGTCGCGCAAAAATACACCGCCACGCCGATCGCATACAAAATGCCGGTCGCGAACAAGCCGTGCAGCCACAGCCGGTCAAAAAATTGTTCCCGGTAACGCGCCGAATATTCGGCGGGCATCAGAACCGCGTTGCCGCCCGCCGCCACCACCGCGCGCCGCGCCGTGTGCGCCGCCAGTTCCAGCAGCGGCAAGGGCTTCGTCACTTGCACCGGTTCGCCCAGACCTTCACGCAGAAAAGTTTCCCATTCGCCCGCCAGTCCGCCATCGGCGACCAGATGCCATTGCGGGTGGGTTGTGAGCCAGCCTTCGAGTTCACCGGCCATGGCCAGTTGCGCGAGCTGGGCCTGCAGGCTTTTCGCGCGGTCGCCATCGGCCGGCAGCACGAGGTAGCTCAAGTTCCGCAGCGCGCCGCCAAACCACCACGCCACCAGCGCGGCGTTCTGGCCGTTGAGCAGCGCCGGATAAATCCACGCGCCGTCACCTGTCGCCGGCGTCGCCGCCAACTGGTCGAGCATCGGCGCTTCGAGCCGGTCGGCGAGAAAACCCTGCGTCTCCAGCTTGCCGAGAAAATCCTCCACCACGTTGCGCTCGACGATGACGACGATGATGGTCTGTAAATTTTCGGCCGGCGACTGCGGTAAAACCTCCAGCGTCCAGACGATTTGCGTGACGGGCACCGGCGACAGTTTTTCCAGTTGCAACTCCACCATTGCGAGCGTTTCGCCAAAGCTGCTCTTGGGCAGTTCGATGACGCGCAGGAAAATGTTTTCCGGCGGCAGCCACGCGACGTTCAATCTGGGTTGCCACAACGAAGTCCACGATTTGGAAACCGCCGAAGGCAACGGCTGGCCGGGCGCGGCGCCCGACTCGCGGCTCAACGCGCCGCTCCGGGCGTCGAACTGCCAGAGGCGGTTCGCGTCGGGCGCGGTTTGCAGGATGTTGCAGGAATGCCAGCGGGCCATGTTAAAGGGTGACAAGTGACAAGTGACAAGTGACAAGCGGTCGCACGCCGGCACCAATCGCAAATCGCAAATCGTAAATCATAAATTTCATTGGCGCGGGATAAACTGGGTGTGTTCGCCGCCGGCCAGCGATTCGAGATGTTCTTCCATCTGCGTCACGCGCAAAACTTCCTCGATGGTGGTTTCGCCGCCCTTGACCTTGATCCAGCCGTCGTCGCGGAGCGTGCGCATCCCGGCTTCGATCGCGCGCTGGGCGATGGCTACGGCGGAAGCGCGGCTCATGACCAGCGGCCGGATGGCCTCAGTTACAACGAGCAATTCATAGATGCCTTTGCGGCCCTGATAACCCTGCTGACGGCATTCCTCACAACCGGCCCCGTGCCAGACTTTCGCCGTTTCAATGTCCGCCATCGGAAAACCGATTTTCCGCAAATAATCGCGCGACACCACCTGCTCGGTCTTGCAGTGCTTGCAGATCGTGCGGACGAGCCGTTGCGCCATGACGGCCTCGACGGATGACGCTACGAGAAACGGTTCGATGCCCATGTCAATCAACCGCGTGAACGCGCTCGGCGCGTCGTTCGTGTGCAGCGTGGAGAAAACCAAATGGCCGGTGAGCGACGCGCGGATGGCGATTTCCGCCGTCTCCGAATCACGAATTTCCCCGACCATCACCACGTTCGGATCCTGACGCAAAATGTGGCGCAAACCCATCGCGAACGTCAGCCCGATGTCCGAGCGCACGGCGATCTGGTTGATGCCCTTCAATTCATATTCGACCGGTTCCTCAATCGTGATGATACGCTTCGTGACCGAGTTGATGGAGCTTAAAAATGCGTAGAGCGAAGTTGATTTGCCAGAACCCGTCGGGCCGGTGACGAGAAAAATCCCGTGCGGCTTTTGGATGATGTCGCGGATGGCGTTTTCCTCGGCGGGCGCAAAACCGAGTTTGTCGAGTGAAAGGAAAATTTTCCCGCGCGTCAGCAAACGGAGCGAAACGCTTTCGCCATAAACCGTCGGCACGGTGGAGACGCGGATGTCAATTTCCTCGCCCTTGATGCGGACGTTGATGCGGCCGTCCTGCGGCAGGCGTTTTTCGGCGATGTTCATCCCGCTCATCACCTTGATGCGCGAGATGAGCGCGGCCTGATAGCGCTTTAACTGCGGCGGCATCGGCGTCTGGTGCAAAATGCCGTCAATGCGGTAGCGAATTCGCAATTCATCTTCCGCCGGCTCAAAGTGAATGTCCGTCGCGCGGTCCTTGAACGCCTCCCAGATGATCTGGTTCACGAACTTGATGACGCTCGCCTCTTGGTCGTCCTCGGTGATTTCCTTGTCGGCGGCGATCTCCAGCTCCATGGACTCCTCACCCATTTCGTCGAGCGTTTCGGCACCGACGCCGTAATATTTTTTCAGCGCCTTCT
>CAZIFP010000070.1:0-11991 GCA_964538105.1 uncultured Bifidobacteriaceae bacterium | reverse complement strand
CGATACTCGAATTTTTCCACGGCCTTCATCAGGCCCATGTTCCCTTCCTGAATCAAATCGAGGAACGAAAGCCCGCGGTTCGTGTATTTTTTGGCGATGGAAATGACGAGGCGCAGGTTGGCCTCGACCATTTCGGTCTTGGCCTGGAGCGCGTGCGTTGAAAATTCGCGTAGTGCGTCAAACTTTTTGAGAAAATCCTCCACCGGCATCCGGACGAATTCCTCCAGCGCCTTGATTTTCTGCCTCTCGGCGGCAACCAGATGCTGCTGTGCGCTCGATTCGCGCTGCATTTCCGCCTCGGCGAGCGCGCGCAGGCTGTATTGCAGCTTGTCGTGGATGTTCTCGGCGACGAGCGTCATTTCCTCGATGACTTTTTGCTTGAAGCAAAATTTGGGAAACGCCGACTGAAGCTGACGATCCGTCCGCTTGAACGACTTCTGTGCCCGGCCGGCGGGGGTTTTGCCATGGGCGTGACGCCACGCGGTGTATTTCTGGTCAACTTCCTGGTCGGTTTTCTGGATGCGCTCCACGAGTTTGCGCAGCACCCGCATATGTGCTTCGCGGCTGTCCACCTTTTTTTCCAAGATGACGCGGTCAAACCGTTCGCGCGGCGGCTCGGCCAGCAGTTTTTCCGCGAGCGCTATGTGCTCCTTGCCGGCAAAACCGAGGCTGTAAATGATTTTGGCGACCTCCGCCTCGGCCTCCTCGATGCGCTTGGAAATATCCACCTCCTGCTGGCGCGTCAGCAGCGCCACCTGCCCCATCTGGTTCAAATACATCCGCACCGGGTCGTCCAGAATGTCCAGCCGCGAGGTGTCCTCCTCCTCGGCTTCGGGTTTCTTGAAATTGTCCACCTCGGCCTGGTCCACGATTTCAATCTCCAGCGCGCGCAGCTTGGAATAAATTTCGTCCAGTTTTTCCGGCGTCGCCTCGCTGTCCGGCAGCGCCTCGCTGATGTCGTTGTAGGTGAGCTGGCCCTGTTCCTGGGCCAAGCGGACCAGTTCCTTGACTTTTTCCGCAATATCGGTCGTGTAAACGGCGTGTAGTTCGGCGACCGCGCCATTGGCGAGTTGCAAAACTTGACCGGGCAAAACTGTGCCATTGCACCTTCCCTTTTTCGGGGATGAATCCGCCTTGGTTTTACGAACCTTTGGTTTGGACATACTACAACAAACACTTCCGTCTCTGATAACGGAAGCGGGGGCAAATATGGTTCCACTCTCCGCCTTCGTCAAGCGGCGAAACGCAAAAATCTACCGGCCCGGCGCAACGTAAATGCCGCGCTCCCGGAGCTGCTCCAAAATCATCTCCACCGTGCGCTCCAGCGCGCCGTGGTTTTCCGCCACCACCTTGAGCGCGTTGCGGCCCAGTTCCGCCCGGCGGGATTCATCCGCCAGCAATTCAGCGACGGCGGATTCCAGCGCGGCCGCGTTTGCCACCTGCACCGCGCCCTTTTGCGTTACAAAACTCCGCGTCGCGTCCGCAAAATTCTGCATGTTCGGCCCGAACACCATCGCCTTGCCGAGCGCGCCCGGCTCGATCGGATTCTGCCCGCCGATGGCCGTCAGACTTTTGCCGACGAACACGACCGTCGCGTGCTCGTAAAAAAACCGCAGCTCGCCGGTCGTGTTCACCAGCAGACATTCCAGCTCGCCGTCCGGCTCGTTGGTGACTTTGGAAAATTCGCTGCGCCAGAAAAACTTCACGTCGCGCGTGGCCAGCTTTTGTCCGAGCTCACGGCAGCGCTCGAAATGCCGCGGCACCAGCACCAGAAACAATTTCGGAAACTTCGCGCGCAACCGCTTCACGATGTCGGCCAAAATGATTTCCTCGCCGTCGTGCGTGCTGCCAGCAACCAGAATTTGCGCATCTGCCGGCACGCCGAGCTGACACAACATCGCCGGCACATCCAGCGAGCGCTGTTCGTCCAGCTTGGCCGCGTCGAATTTCATGTTGCCCACCACCTGGACAACTTCGGGCCGGCAGCCGACGGCGCGCAGACGCTCGGCGTCGGCTTCGTTCTGGCAGCCGACGCCGGCGAGCGACGCAAAAAGCGGCCGGAACAAAAATCCAAACCGTTTGTAGCGCGGATACGAACGATCAGACAGCCGCGCGTTTGCCAGAAACACCGGAATGGCCAGCCGCTTCGCGCGCCAGAGAAAGTTCGGCCAGATTTCCGCCTCGACCAGCACAATGGCCTTGGGATTGATCGTGGCCAGCGCGCGGCTGACGAATTTGCGGCGGTCAATCGGATAATAGATTTTGCTGACGTGCGTGGGCAGCCGGCGGCGCAGTTCGGCCATGCCGGTGGTCGTGGTCGTGGAGACGACGATCTTGAGGTTTGGCACACGCGGTTCGAGCGCGCGGATGAGCTGGGTGCAGAGGTTGACCTCGCCGACGCTGACGGCGTGCAGCCAGATGACGTGGCGGTTGGTGAGCGCCTGTTTCAGGCTGGCGTCATATTTTGCAAACCGCTGGCCGAACCCCGGCAACCAGTTGCCGCGCCGTCGCATCCGCCAGAAATAATATGGCGACGACAGCACGAAAAAAATAATGAACAGGATGTTGTAAAGAGTGCGCACTGGGAATTCCCAAACTGAACCGCCTTAATTTCGCCAAAATAGACGCCGGGCGCAAAGAGAATATTTCAGGATTGTAACTTGGATTCAGCCGTGAAAAAACAAAAACCAGACAATGATCAGCACCGGCAGCAGGAATGGCAGGGCGAATTTGAAGATGAAACCGAAAAAGCTTGGCGTGGAAACTTTCTGCTGTTCGGCGATGGCCTTTACCATGAAGTTCGGGCCGTTGCCGATGTAGGTGGCCGCGCCGAAAAACACTGCGCCCACGCTGATGGCGAGAACTTGCAGATGCTGCTGACCGAGCAATTCATGGATGTCGCTTGTGCCGGTCACGCCAAACAGCGCGCTCAAGAAACCAAGATACGTCGGCGCGTTGTCGAGCGCGCTGGACAGCACGCCCGTGCCCCAGAAAAAAACGCCGGGCGCGGAATGTTCGCCGAGCAGACGTGGAGCGTTCTGATTAAGCCAGTCGAGCGCGGGCATCATAGTCGCGAAAATCGCGGCGAACAGGATGACCACCTCCAGGATTGGATGGAAATCAAACTGGTTCGCGGCGTGGACGGATTTTTTGGTCGTGATACACGAGCCGAAGGCGGCGGCAATCATCAATGTTTCCCTCAGAAAAGCCGGCTGGTTGATAAAAACCGCGCCGAGAATGACCACGAGGAAGAACAGGTTCATCAACCCATCGAACCGCCACGTTCCAGTCGCGGTTTCTGTTTCCCGCACAGCCGCCGGCGCACGGGTGAAGTTGATTTTGTCCACGACGTAAAAGATCGCCAGCAACAGGCCGATGCCGACGGCCCACATCGGCCAGCAATGTTCGGCAACCCACCAGAACGGGATGCCTTGCAGATAGCCGAGGAATAATGGCGGGTCGCCGATGGGCGTGAGGCAGCCGCCGACGTTCGCCACAATGAAAATGAAAAAGACGATGTGATGCGCCGTAACACGGCATTGGTTCATCCGGATCCACGGCCGGATGAGCAGCATCGCCGCGCCGGTCGTTCCCAAAAGATTGGCGAGGACCGCGCCGATGAACAAAAAAGACACGTTCTTGAACGGCGTCGCCTCGCCTTTGACGCCGATGTGAATGCCGCCGGAAACGATGTAGAGCGAGCCGACGAGAGCGATAAAGCTGACATATTCGTGCGCGGTGTGCGCGAGCGTGGTCGTGTCGCGCAAAACGAAAATGTAATAGCCGAGCGTGACCGCGCCGAGGCCGAGCGCGACTTTGGCGTAGTGCCGCAGCCACCATCGGGGTGCGAGCAACGGCCCGGCGGCAATCGCACCGAGCAGCAGCGCGAAGGGCAAAATCAAAACGGGATGCGGGGCTGCCATCGCGAAATTTTCGCGCAGCCGCGCAGCCGGGTCAACCGAAACCGGCAAATTGGTTTGAATTCGCCGGCTCGTTTCTGTCCAATGTCGGCGCATGACGCCGCCGGAATATCGTATCCGTTTTTTTCAACGATCCTGGACCTGGTGGTTCATGATCGTGGTGCTTGCCGTCGTGGCCCTGGCGCGGCTGCAACTGCTGAATTTTCCGCTGGAGCGCGACGAGGGCGAATACGCCTATGCCGGCCAGTTGATTCTGCAGGGCGTCCCGCCTTACGAGCTGGCCTACAACATGAAATTTCCCGGAACGTATCTCGCCTACGCCGCCATCATGTCCGTGTTCGGCGAAACCCCAGCGGGAATTCATTTTGGACTTTTGCTGATGACAACGGCAACGGCGCTGATGCTGTTCTGGTTTGGAAGAAAATTTCTCGATGAATCCGCCGGCCTCGTGGCGGCGACGACTTACGCGGTGATGGCGTCCAGCACGGCGATGTTCGGATATTCGGCGCACGCGACGCATTTCTGCACCTTTTTTGTGACCGCCGGTTTGTGCCTGCTGTGGCTGGCTCAACAAAACAGAAATCGCCGGTTGCTGGCCGGAGCCGGATTTCTTTTCGGCACCGCCATTTTGATGAAGCAACACGCGGCGCTTATCCTGTTGTGGGCGGGAGCCATTCTCATCGCCGCGCGCCTGCGCCAAAAGGAAACTCCTGTCCGCCGCCGTTGCCTGGATGTAATGGTTTTTTGTCTGGCGGCTATGCTGCCATTCGTTATGTGCAGCTTGTGGCTGTGGCACGCCGGAGTGTTTGACAAATTCTGGTTTTGGACGGTGGACTATGCGCGGGCATACGTTTCGATCATTCACCCTTCAGATTTGCTGGCACAGCTTTCTTGGAGCCTGCACGCAATGTTTTCAGATTGTTGGCTATGGTGGCTGGCGGTCGCGGGGGCGGGCGTGATCTGGGTTGACGACCGATTGCGCGGGCGCCGGGCATGGCTTTTGGGATTCGCGCTGTCAGCCGCCTTGACCACGGTGCCGGGGTTTTATTTTCGCACGCACTATTTTCTTTTGACTCTGCCGGCAGCGGCTTTGCTGGCCGGCTGTGCGGTCAGCGGTGGCATCCATTGGCTGCGGAAAAATCGGCGCACGGGAAAATGGTGGCCAGCCCCGGCGGTGGCGTATGGCTTGATTTTGGCGGCGGTGCTTTTCAAATACGCTGATGTCGCGTCGGTGCTGGCGCGGGTGGGCGGCCATGCCTTGTATGGTTTGGAACCGGTGCCGGAATCGGAGGTGGTGGCGGCCTTCATCCGCGACCATTCGCCGCCGGCCGCGCGCGTGGCCGTGCTGGGTTCGGAGCCACAGATTTATTTTTATACCCGACGCCATTCCGCGACGGGATACATTTACGTTTATGGCTTGATGGAACCACAGCCGTTCGCCCTGAAAATGCAGCAGGAGATGATCGCTGAAATCGAAGCCAACGCCCCGGATTACATCGTCTATGCAAACATCGGTTCTTCCTGGCAGCGGCGGCCGGATTCCAATCCGGCCATTTTCAACTGGTGGTCAGGTTATCGGGCAAAATATGACCTGGTCGGCATCGCTGAAATCGTTTCACTCGTCGAAACCAAATTTTATTGGAATGAAGATGCCGCCCGTCATGGCCTGCTTGAAAACGCCGGTTTGGAGATTTACCGTCGCAAGATTTTCGCTCCGGCTTCATCCGCGCCCGCCGGGCAGGAAAATGCTCCATGATAAAAATTCCGGTTCCACCTCCGCGGACATCTTTGCCACCTGGAATCAAATTGAATTGAATTCGCCGCCTCGTTTCTGTCCAATGTCCCCGCATGACGCCCGCGCCAAACTGTATTCCTGATACAAAACGAATCTGGCTCCGCTGGTTCACGGTGGCCGTGTTGCTCCTCGTCGCCGCCGCGCGGCTGCGGCTGCTGAATTTGCCGCTGGAGCGCGACGAGGGCGAATATGCCTACGCCGGGCAGTTGATTCTTCAGGGCTTTCCGCCTTACGCGCTGGCCTACAACATGAAATTTCCGGGAACGTATTACGCCTATGCCGCCATCATGTCCGTGTTCGGCGAGACGCCAGCGGGCATTCATTTTGGTGTGCTGTTGATGACAACCGCGACCGCGCTGATGTTGTTCTGGCTCGGCAAAAAAATCCTGGACGAGACCGCCGGCCTCGTGGCGGCGGCCAGCTACGCCCTGCTCGCCGCCGGCGTTTCAATGCTCGGGCAGGCCGGCCATGCGACGCACTTTTGCGCCTTTTTTGTCACGGCCGGGCTGTGTTTGATGTGGCGCGTCCGGCAAAAAGAAAGCTGGCCTGTGCTCGCCATGAGCGGCCTGCTCTTCGGCACGGCGGTGCTGATGAAACAGCACGCCGCCATCATTGCCGCGTGGGCGGGTTTGTCGTTTGCCTTCGGAAAATGTTTTCTGGCAAAAGACGCGCTGATCCGCCGCATCGGCTCCGTGGCCGTTTATGGATTGTCCATGCTCGCACCTTTGGGCTTGTGCTGTTTGTGGCTCTGGCACGCGGGCACGTTCGGAACTTTCAAGTTTTGGACGTTTGATTATGCGCGGGCCTATGCCTCGATTGAGACGCCGGTGAATGGCGCGGGTTTGTTCTGGCGATACATTGGCTGGATCATCATCAGCGGCATCCTGCTGTGGCTGCTGGCGGCGGCCGGTCTGGTCCTGGTCTGGTGGGACAGGCGTTGGAAAAATTCGCGCGGCTGGCTGCTCGGATTTTGCGTGTCGTCAGCGCTGGCGGTTACCCTGGACTTTTATTTTCGATCCCACTATTTTCTGATCGCCGTGCCCGCGCTGGCCCTGCTGGGAGGTGCGGCCGTCAGTGGCATCTGCCAATGGCGTGCCGGAAATAAATACATGCCCGGCATCTACGTGCTGATGGTTGTCCTCACCGTCGCGACCTGCGCGGAACCCTGGTTTTTCATGCCGAAATTCAAACTCGCGCGGGAGTTGTATGGCTACGACCCCTTGCCGGAAGCGGAAGTCGTCGCAAAATTCATCCAGAATAATTCCCCGTCGTCCGCCCGCGTGGCGGTGCTGGGCTCGGAGCCGGAAATTTATTTTTTGTCGCACCGCCTCTCGGCGACCGGTTACATTTACATTTTCGCGCTGGGCGAGAAGCAGCCCTTCGCCACGAAAATGCGGCAACAAATGATTGGCGAGATCGAATCGTGCCGGCCGGAATTTGTCGTCGTTTCCGACGAGGAGCGCTTGATGTATCCAGCGACGAACTCCATCCTTGGCCTTTTCGCCTGGTGGGACAACTATCAAACCAACTACATCCGCGTCGGCGTGGCGGACCCAATCCTGCCGGATGAAACCACCTACGCTTTCGGCACGAACGCAGTCGCCCGCCATGGCAAGATCCACCACTGCGCCCTGGAAGTTTTTCAACGCAAACCCGACCGCCTTTCCAGCATGGCAACTGTGGATAAAGTCAAATGAGCAAATCCTTTTGGCGCAAAATTTCGCTGGCCGAATGGTCTGTCGCCGGGTTGCTCACGATCGCTGCGGCATTTCTGCATGGGGTTTTCTTTTGCCACGCCGGGGCGCTGTGGCGCGACGAGACTGGCATCGTCAACATCGGCCTGCTTACTTCGTGGGAAGAGGTTTGGAATACATTGCCACACGATCATTGCCCCATTTTATTTCCGGCACTGGTGCGTGTCTGGTCGGAAGCCGGGCCGGGGGCCACCGATACGAGCCTGCGGATTTTGGGATTGGGAATCGGGTTGTTGTTGCTAGCTGCATTTTGGATGACTAACCGGATGATAGGCCGGAGCCTGCCGCTGTTTTCGCTTTCGCTGGCGGCATTGAACTTCACGGTTATCACGTTTGGTGATTCGCTGCGCGCCTACGGGCTGGCCAGCGCCTTCATTTTGCTGACGTTCGGGCTGGTCTGGCGTTTTTTGGAAATGCCGGTCTGGCGGCGGGGATTGACGGCGGGCATCGCTGCTGTGTTGAGTGTGCAGGCATTGTATCAAAATGCGTTTTTAGTGCTGGCCGTTTGCCTAGCGGGCATTGCCTTGTGCATCAGCCGTCGGCAATACCGTCCGGCACTGGCCGTTCTAGCTATTGGGTTTGTGGCAGCACTGTCTTTGGTGCCCTATATCAAACCCTTGTTGGCTGCGCAAACCTGGTGGGCCGTGAGCAAAACCGGAGCCGGCGCTTATGATTTCCTGGATCAAATGATCGAGATCACCGGCGGACATTCTTCCAATTGGTTTTTGTGTGCATGGTTTATGTCTGTCATCAGCGCGGCGGCACTGGGCATCGGCCACGGCTTGTTGGATCGGAAAAAAAATGCGGCTGGACCACAGGATGTGTGTTTTTTCGCCGGCTTTGCGCTGGCGGTTAGTTTTGCGGCATACGGATTTTTTTTCAAGCTCGCTGCGCTGGTGGCTGAACCCTGGTATTGCATTCCCTTGATCGGGTTCATCGCGGTTTGTTGCGATGTAGTTTTGCCGCGTATGCATCAAGCGCTGCGATTGGGAATTATGATTGTCGCCGTCGTCAGCTTGTTGATTGCGTGGCCGGCTACCTATTCCAAGGTGCAACAGCGGTGGACTAATGGTGATCAGGTCGCCGTGACGCTGGCGCAAAGCATCAGCCCGGATGATCTTGTGATTGTTCATCCGTGGTATTATGGCCTGACCTTTGCGCGTTATTATCATGGTGGCGCGGTTTGGAAAACGCTGCCGCCGATTGAAGATTACCGTTTTCACCGCTATGACCTGATCAGGCAAAAACTACAAATGACGAATGCGATACAGCCAGTCCTGGAAACAGCCGAGGCCACACTTCGTTCCGGTCGTCGCATCTGGATCGTGGGCGAAGTGCCGATATTAAATTCAAGCAATCCTCCGCCGGCAGATTTGCCGCCCGCGCCAAATGGGCCGAAAGGCTGGCTCGATTCACCTTACACCCACGCCTGGGGCACCAAGCTTGGTTATATTCTTGCCAGCCATGCTACGAACGCCACACGACTTGTTGATCCATCAACCCGTGGACCAAAGCCGTGGGAGAGCATGGGATTGACTGTCGTATCCGGTTGGAATGAACTGGCACAGACCAATGTGTCATTGGTCAAATGATCGAAGCCTCCATCGAATTGAAACCCCGGCCGAAGGCCGCGTCCTTCCACCGGTTTGAATGGGTCGCATCCATTTGCATCACGGCGGCGGTCTATGGCCTGCATTTCTTTTTCCTGTCCCATGTCGGCGCATTCTGGCGGGATGAAGTCAATCTCATGAATCTGGCTGGCACTGGTTCACTGCATGAAATGGCGCGGGATTCATTTCCCATACTCATTCCGCTGCTAGTTCACGGCTGGCGGTTGGAAGCCCAGCCACCCTGATTTTACAGTCGAACAATTGCGCGCATTTCATAACACTCCGAATAACACTCCGCCGTCATACTATTTGAGTCGTCCGCTTGGATTATGTTTCATCCCGTCCGGCTTGACGAATCACTCGTCCACTGCGATTTTTCCCATGCTTGGCGCAAAACGAAGTCTCGTCGGCGGCAGGCACTGTGTTCGCTGACATCCTGAAAGCTCCCGCCGGGCAAGCCCTCGCCCGGCGCATGGCGGCTGGCGGAGCGCTGTCTTTTTCGGGCGTCGCCGCGCCCGCGCAACCGTTTTTTGCCGCGCTGCTCCAAAAACTTTTCCCAGCGCAAGCCATCGTCATCGTCACGGAAAATCTCAAGACGCAGGAAAGTTTCCAGCAAGATTTGGAGACGTGGTTGCAAGTTGAAGGTTGCAAGTTGCAAGCTGCACTCCCGCGCGAATCAACCTTCAACTTGCAACCTCCAACCTTCAACTCGTTGTTTTACCCCGCTTGGGAAATTTTGCCGCACGAGGGCAAACTGCCACATGCCGACGTCATCAGCGACCGGCTCCAAACGCTCGTCGCACTTTCGCAGCCATCTCAAATCTCAAATCTCAAATCTCAAATCATCGTTACGAGCGTCACCGCGCTGCTGCAAAAAACTTTTCCGCCCGGCGAAATCCAGAGCCGCACACGCGCGCTGGCGCGCGGCGACAAAATCGCGCCGCTCGACATGATTGACTGGCTCGAAGAACAAGGCTACGAACCCGAAGCGCAAGTTTCGCAAAAAGGCGAAATCGCCCTGCGCGGCGGCATCGCGGACATTTTTCCGCCCACGAGCCCGTGGCCGGTGCGGCTGGAGTTTTTCGGCGACGAACTGGAATCACTCCGTTACTTCGACCCGCTCACGCAAATTTCGCGCGAGGAGATTTCGGAAATCACTTTGCCGCCCGCCGGTGAAATCGGGATTTTAAAAAAGTGCCAGGTGACGGGCGACGGGTGGCAGGAAAATGCGGCGACGCCCGGCGGACAAAATCCTGTTATCCGTCACCCGTCACTTGCCACGCTCTTGGATTATCTGCCGCGCGAAACCATTTTTCTTTTGTGCGAACCGGAATCGCTTGCTGTGCACGCCGATGCTTACGGACAGCAAGTGCCACTGGAAGATCTATTTTTTGTTTCGTGGCCGGACTTTTTGATCGAGTTGAACCGTCGTAATTTTACGTCAATTGAATTGAGCGAGGATGCCGGCGAAATGGACGAGGCAAATCCGCAATCCGCAATCTGCAATCCGCAATTTGAAAACCTCGACGCCTTCCGTCCGCTCGCCGAGCGCGCGCCGGAACCGCAGGTGGCCGAGGCGCAGCGGCGCGAATTTTTCGCGCAAATGCACCGCTGGCTGCGGCAGGAATATTCCGTAAACATTTTTTCCAACAACGCCGGCGAGCGCCAGCGGTTTGAGGAAATCTGGCAGGAATTAGTGGGACAGGCGTCTCGCCTGTCCAGTTCGCCGATAAGCGATGAAAAATTGCCGCAGAAACCCGACTGGCAAGATGCCTGTCCTACTATCCACCTCGGCTCGCTCGCTCGCGGCTTCATCTGCGACGAGGCGAAACTCGTTGTTGTCACGGACGCGGAAATTTTTGGCCGTTATAAAATCCAGCGGCCGCGCCGACAGAAATCCGCGCACGCGCTCGCCGCGCGCTCCGCGCTCGACATTGACTTCACGGATTTGGAGGAAGGCGATTTGGTGGTGCATTTGCAGCACGGCATCGGGCGTTATCTCGGCTTGAAAAATTTGTCGGCAACGACGGGCAGAACCGAAATCGCAAATCTGCAATCCGAAACCGAATGTCTCGTCATCGAATACGCGCCGGGCGGTGATGCCGTCGAGTTGCCGAAGCTTTATGTTCCCGTCAGCGAGGCGCATCTGGTCAGCAAATACGTCGGCGCGGGCAAGGCCAATCCGCCGCTGCACACGCTCGGCGGCACGCGCTGGCACAAGGCCAGGGAGGAGACGGAAAAAGCGGTGCGCGACATCGCGGCGGAAATGCTGCGCATCCAGGCCGTGCGCGAAACGCAGCCGGGCCACGCGTGCAAGCCCGATACGCAATGGCAGCGAGAATTTGAAAGCGTGTTCATTTACGAGGAAACGCCCGACCAAATCACCGCCATCTCCGATACCAAGGCGGATCAAGAGCGTCCGAAACCAATGGATCGTCTGATTTGCGGCGACGTGGGCTTTGGCAAAACGGAAGTTGCGATTCGCGCCGCGTTCAAGTGCGTGATGGACGGAAAACAGGTTGCCATCCTCGTGCCGACGACGGTTTTGGCGCAGCAGCATTTTAACAATTTCCGCGAGCGCATGGCGGATTATCCAATTCGTGTTGAACTGCTCTCGCGTTTCCGCACCAAGCGCGAACAGACGCACGTCGTGAAAGACTTGGCGGCCGGCGCAGTGGACGTCGTCATCGGCACGCACCGAATTGTGCAAGAAGACATCGCGTTCAAAGACCTCGGTCTCGTCGTGATTGATGAGGAGCAGCGCTTCGGCGTGCTGCACAAGGAAAAGTTCAAGCGGCTGCGCACGATGGTGGACGTGCTGACGTTGAGCGCCACGCCGATTCCGCGCACGCTTTATCTCGCGCTCACCGGCGCGCGCGACATGAGCACGATCCAGACGCCGCCGCACGACC
>CAZIFP010000069.1:8992-12116 GCA_964538105.1 uncultured Bifidobacteriaceae bacterium | reverse complement strand
CGCTGCCGGTGTTGACGATTTCGACGTTCATAACGGATTGAATAAAGAAAACCGGAACCCGTGAAAAGAAATTCCGGCCGGCCGGAGTTCCGGCTTTCCTTATTGAAAATTGGAATTCCTATTTCGCCGGCGGCGGCGTGGCCGGCTTCGGCTTGGGCTTGATGACGCCGGCGGTGAATTTTCCCATCAGGTAGCTTCTTTCCGCGTCCGGCAGGCAAAGGTAGATTTTCCCCGGCAAGCGATCTTTCGCCAGCGCGCCAAATTCCAGCCGCAGCGCGTAGCCGACATCGTAAGCCGCCTTTTGCACGCCGCTCGCGTCCTTCCAGCGCAGCGTGACCGGCGCCGCCTTGTCCGTGTCGGCGCCCACATTGATGGTCTTGCCGGCCAGCGCCTCCGGCGGCGCGCCGCTGAAATTGACCTGCAGGCCAAACTCCACCGGCCCGCGTGTGCCGGCGCGCAGGGTCAGCGTGCCGTTCTGAAAATTCGCGCGCTCGGCGATGAAATCCTGCCCGTGAATCCGCCCAACCACGGCTGAATTTGGCGTCACCGCGTCGTCCAGCGTCAGCATCCAGTTCGTGTCATTCGCGGGCGGCGCGACGGGCGCGGGCTTCGGCGGCGGCGGTTTCGGCGCGGTATTGGTGGCAGCGACCGCCTTGACCGGCACCGGTGCCGACGCGGTGGATTTGAAAATTTTGTCGCGGAAGGCGAACACCGCCGCGCCGCCCGCCAGCACCACCACCAGCACGCCAATCAGGATGGCCGCCGGGAATTTCTTCTCCGCCGCCGGGGCGATGGCCGCATCAAAGCCGCGCGCGAAATTTTTTTTCTCCGACACCTTGGTGCCGGTCAGAATGAACTTCCCGTCCGCCGCCGGCGCCTGGGGCGCGGCGATCTTCTGGAAGCAGGTGGGACACTCCATGACCTGGCCGCCATGCGACACGTCACACATCATGTGCTGGCCGCACACGGGACAGGCAAATTTGAATTCGCTCATGGACTTCTCGGCGCAAACATTTCATATCTGCGCCGCGTCGGCAACCCGCATTTTGCCCAAAGCCGGCCGGCCGCCCGGCGGCGGACGCAAAAATTCTGTGGGCATCCGCGTCCAACTGTGGTTTTAATAAGGCAGCAAACATGAGCAAAAAATCTCCCGTTTCCCGCAGCGGCCGCTTCGCCGCCGGCCCCGCCGCCGAGGTCGCGCAATTCACCGAATCCATTTCCTTCGACTGGCGCTTGTGGAAACACGACATCGCCGGCTCCATCGCCCACGCGACGATGCTCCAGAAAATTGGTGTGCTGAAGCTAAACGAATTGAGCGCAATCACCAAAGGCCTCAATCAAATCGCCAAGGAAATCGCCGCCGGAAAATTTTCGTGGAAGCCCGAACTCGAAGACGTTCACATGAACATCGAGGCCGAGCTGACCAAGCGCGTTCCCGCCGGAGCGAAGTTGCACACCGGTCGTTCGCGCAACGACCAGGTCGCGCTCGACATTCGTTTGTGGCTGCGCGACGAAATCACCGCGCTGCTCGGCGACATCGCCGGCTTGCAACGCGCCCTCGTCTCGCTCGGCGAGAAGAATGCCGACGTCATCATCCCCGGCTACACGCATCTGCAACGCGCGCAGCCCGTCTATCTCGCGCACCATTTGCTCGCCTACGTCGAGATGCTCGAACGCGATTGCGAGCGCCTCTGGGACTGCCACTCGCGCGTGAACGTCTGCCCGCTCGGCAGCGGCGCGATCGCCGGGTCCACGCTGCCGCTCGACCGCGCTCTCGTCGCCAAGCTGCTTGGCTTCGTGAATGCCAGCGGCCAGGTCCAGCTCACGCAAAATTCCATGGACGCCGTGAGCGACCGCGATTTCGCCGTCGAATTTTGCGCCGCCGGCGCGCTGCTGGCCGTGCATCTCTCGCGGCTCGCGGAGGACGTGATTCTCTGGGCTGGCGCGGAATTTAATTTCATCAAGATCGCCGACGCCTACACCACCGGCTCGTCGCTCATGCCGCAGAAGAAAAATCCCGACATCGCCGAACTCGCGCGCGGCAAGACCGGCCGCGTCTTCGGCAACCTGATGTCGCTGCTCACGCTGCTGAAGGGTTTGCCGATGACCTACAACCGCGATTTGCAGGAGGACAAAGAACGGCTCTTCGACACCGCCGACACCGTGCGTGCCTCGACGCGGATTTTTTCCGCGATGTTGCGCAATGTAAAAATCAACAAGGCCAAGTGTGACGAGGCTGCTGGAGATCAAGCGCTGTTAGTAACAGACTTGGTGGATTATCTCGTTGCGCAAAAGAAAATGCCGTTTCGACAAGCGCATCATGTCGTTGGCGCATTATTTACTGATGCTGAAAAAATTAAGAAAAAATATGGCAAAACATTTTTACGCCACGACGATTGGACAGCTTTGCTTGTAAAACATATCGAGACTTCAAATTGGAAAATTCTCGGCTTGGATAAGCTTTACAGAAGCAATAGCGACGCCGCAATAAGAGCGCGTGTAAAATTGTCTAACAAAATGTATGAAGAAGCCTCGAAAGTTTTTGATCTAAAAACGGCGATGGCGAAACGGAATCTGACCGGCGCCCCGGGCACGAAGGAAGTCGCGAAGCAACTGGCCCGCTGGCGGGAACAGCTTTCGTAACAATTAATTCAAACTGATTTGCGCCGAGTTCTCCAAATGAGCCCAACTCTTGAAAACGCGCCAAAAATTAGACGGGATTTTATTTTCTTCGTAAATGGTGTTCCTGATGAAATGATGATTCACCATCAGCAATATACTTTTGCCTCGGTAGGTGAGGATCAAAGGAAACAACTTGCAGAAATTTCAAAATACTCTCTAGGAATTGGTAATTGGTTTAGCAAGGCAGCAGGGCGATTCCATGCAGTGATTTTCCGCAATGAGCATGACAATGAAAGCGATGCGTTCTCAGAGGCTTACGAAAAGCTGTCTGGGATTTTAGACGGCTTCGCCTTTTTGATTGAGGACGCACAGCTTGGCGTATGTCCTGCGGTAGTTGTCTAAAAATGCCAGCGGCGTTAAACATTTTGCTCCCCGTCACGGGTAAATCGGCCTCAACTGTCGCTTTTTGACCACCGTTGAACCCCGGAAAACCGTTGCAATC
>CAZIFP010000069.1:0-8982 GCA_964538105.1 uncultured Bifidobacteriaceae bacterium | reverse complement strand
CCATTTTGCCCCGAAAATCGGGTTTTGGCCGTCGCAAATGCCCGGAAAGGCGTCGCAAGTCGCCGGAAGCCCGTCGCAACTCGTCGGACACCCGTCGCAAGTCGTCGGAAGGGCGTCGCAAGTGGAAAACAGGCGTCGCAACCGGCCGGATGGCCGTCGCAGGTCCTCGGCAGCGCGTCGCAACCCGCCGGATGGTGGTCGCAGGTCGAATTTCAGGCGTCGCAGGCCGGTGGACATTCGCGTCAGCTTCTGGGCTGCGGTGCGGCGCAAATCAGCTTCACAACCCGCGACACGGATGTTATGCTCGGGACATGACACCGACTAATCCCGAAGACGAACTCTCCCAATTAAAAAAACAGGTGGCCGTTCTCCGGCGCGAGATGGACGAGCTGAAGCAATTCATCCGTTACAATCCGCCGGGCACGGGCGACGACGACAAGCCGGAGGCGGCCTATATCACCATCCGTTGCGCCATCTTCACGCTGGCGCACCCGGCCAACCCCAACCACACGCTGATCTACATTATGGGTTCACGCGACAAGGACGCATCCATCACCATCATGGGGCAGGATGAAAAAACAAAATTGATGTTGCAGGTGGACAAGGACGTGCCGGAGGTGACGGTGTTCGGCAAGCCCGGCCAATATGCGGCGACCCTGCAGGTGCATAATGACGAGCCGGAACTGGATCTGTATGGCAGGAACGGAAAAATCGGCGTGCTGCTGAAGGTGGTAGGCGAGGACGAACGCGGACAGGTGGGCGTGTGCGAGGCGGGCAAACCGCGCGCGGTGATGCAGGCGCGGCCGACCGGCGGCGGCTTGAGCGTGGTGCACGACGACGGCCATGCGCGCGTGGCCATCGTCAGCGAGGTGGCCAGCGGCGAAATCCTGGTGGTGACGCCGGACATGAAGCCCGGAGTGAAGATTTCTTCGTAAGGCTTGGATGGAGGGTTAATCACCGTCTACCGCGCGAACGGTCATGCCGGGGTCTTCATGTCCAACATCGCGACCGGCGGCGCGGTCATCATCAACGACACGCACGGGAAGATTATAGCCTCATTGCCGTCCATTGAACCGCCGGACTTGCCGGAATCGCTGGAATAACCGCCGCCAGACGCCACAAATGGGAGGAAGTTTTCGGCGCACGGAACGGTTTCACGCAATCCGGTGCTGACTTTTGGGGGCATCGGGTGTTTCATTGCGGTGATGTCGGAAGCGCGCAAGCCTTTTTTGCTGGATGACCTGCTCAAGGCGACGTCGCGCTCGTTTTATCTGACGCTGCGCGTGCTGCCGGCGGCGGTGCGCCCGCAAATCGGCCTGACCTACCTGCTGGCCCGCACAACGGACACCATCGCGGACACGGAACTCGTCCCGCTCGCGCAACGGGTCGAAGCGCTCCAAAAATTGCGCGAACGGATTCTCGCCCAAAGTTCCGCGCCGTTGAATTTCGGCGAGCTGGCGAAGCAGCAAAATTTGTCCGCCGAAAAATTGTTGCTGGAAAAGGTCGAGGACAGTTTGTCCGCGTTGCAAAATTTTCCGGCACCGGACCAGAAATTGATCCGCGATGTTCTGGCGACGATTACGGGCGGACAGGAACTGGATTTGCGGCGGTTCGCAAAGGCGACGCTGCCGCCGGAGGGCGGGAATCCGAACATCGTCGCGCTCGAAACGTCGGCGGAACTGGACGATTACACGTATCGCGTGGCGGGCTGCGTGGGCGAATTCTGGACGAAGATTTGCCGGGCGCATCTGTTCCCGCGGGCGCGGCTGGACGAGGTGCAGTTGATCACGGACGGCATCCGTTTCGGCAAAGGGTTGCAGCTTGTGAACATCCTGCGCGACCTGCCGGAGGATTTGCGGAAGGGCCGGTGCTATCTGCCGTTGCAGCGGCTGGAGGATGCGAATTTGTTGCCGGAGGTTTTGCTGTCGCCGGCGAACGAGGAAAAATTCCTGCCGCTGTTCCGCGACTATCTGGACAAGGCGGAAGCGCATCTGTCGGCGGGCTGGCGTTACACGAACGCAATTCCGTTTTCGCAATTCCGCGTGCGGCTGGCGTGCGCGTGGCCGATTTTGATCGGCATGAAGACGGTTGAAAGGCTGCGCGCGGCGAATGTAATCGAGCTGCGGCAGCGCGTAAAAGTTTCCCGGAGCGAGGTGCGCGGGGTCATGTTGCGCTCGGTTTTGAGCTGCCCGTTTCCGGGCGCGTGGCGGCGGCTGTTTCCGCAAAGCAGGAAAGCAGTTGCATCGGAGGCGCAGTTGGCGTAGAAAAGCAGAGACATTATGCGATTCCCCAAGTTTGTTTTGACGTTTTGCGCCGCGATTGTTTGCGCGGGTTTCATTTCCGTCCGCGCCGATGACAATCCCGACCAGGCCGCCGCGCGCGCCGCCCTTATGCAACTGATGAACCAACCGAACGCCCAAGCGCCCACGAACGCCGTGCCGCCACAGGTGATTGTCGTCACGCCGCCCGTCGCACCGCAGGAGCCGCCCGCCCAGCCCGCAGCCGTCACGACAACTCCGTCACCGGCTGAAAGTCCGGCGGCAACTCCGCCACCGGCCGAATCGCAACCCGCATCTGCTGCTCCCTCAACTCCAGAAACGACACCGACACCAGCCGCAACGCAACCACCATCTGCGCCTGAAACTCCCGAAACAACACCGGCTCCGAGTGTCGCGCCCATTCAGACGCCGGCACCCGCCACCACGATGTCGCCGCCACCGGAAAATACAATTCCAGCCGCACCCGCACCCGTAGCTTCAGATAACGCGGAGCAGGCCGCCGCGCGCGCTGCGTTGCTGCAAACGATGTCCGAGGAAACTCAACAGCCGCCGGTTCAAACGCCGCCGCCCGCCGCTGCGCCTCAAGTTGCCCCAGCAACCACGGTCGTTCCGAGCGTTCCTGCTCCTGCAACCGCGCCTACTCAAAATATCGTCGTCCAAACGCCCGCGAAACCGGCCCCGCTGGAAGTCGCGCCCGCCGCCGCGCAACCGCCGGCTCCGGCCAATTATCCCGGAAAGGATCTGGGCTTGAAACCGATTGTCGCGCCGCCGCTGCCGATTTCAGCGGACAAGCAGGCGCGTTTGCAGGCGCTGACCGCCCAGTACATCGCCAATCAGATTTCACCGGAGGAATATTTCAAGCAGCGCGAGGAAATCCTGGCCGAGCCGTAAAATTAAATTTACCCGCGCCCGCCGGAATTTTCCCGGCGGGTTTTTTATTGCGAATTGAACTTTGAGCGCCGGACTCTAAACTAAAACTGTCATGCACGATTTTCGTTACGTCGGGAAAAAACTTTTTTGCGAAGGTGTCGCCGTTGAGACGCTCGCCAAAAAATTCGGCACGCCGCTTTACGTTTATTCGCAGCGCACGCTGACAAATCATTTTCAAAAACTCGATTTCGCGCTCGCGCCGCTCGACCACTTGGTCTGCTTCGCGATGAAGTCGAACTCCAACCTTGCCGTGCTGCGGACAATTGCCGATCTCGGCGGCGGCTTCGACATCGTGAGCGGCGGCGAACTGCAACGCGTCATCGCGGCGGGTGGCGACCCGCGCAAATGCGTTTTTGCCGGCGTGGGCAAAACCGAGGCGGAAATCGAATTTGCGCTGCGGAAAAACATTTATTCCTTCAACGCCGAAAGCGAACCGGAATTGCAGCGCATCAACAAAGTGGCGGCGCGGCTGAAAAAAATCGCGCCCGTCGCCGTGCGTGTGAACCCGAACATTGAGGCACACACCCATGCGAAGATCACCACCGGCACTTACGAAAATAAATTTGGCATCGCGTTTGAAAATATCGAAGGCGTTTACGCCCGCGCGATCAGGTTGAAAAACCTGCTCCTGCGCGGCGTGCAGATGCACATCGGCTCGCAGCTCACCACCGTGTCGCCGTTTGCGCAGGCGATCCGCAAAGTTTTGCCGCTGGTTGAAAAACTCAAGGCGAAATACGGCGTCGAATTTTTCAGCATCGGCGGCGGACTGGGCATCGTTTATCAGCCCGCGCTCGCCAGCGGCGCGGCGGAATGGTGGCAATCGGCGGCGGCTAAAAATGTGCTGACACCGGCCAGATACGCCGCGCGCCTGGTGCCGTTGCTCCAGCCGCTCGGCCTGAAAATCCTGCTCGAACCCGGACGCTTCATCTCCGGCAACGCGGGCATCCTCGTCACGCGCGTCGAATATGTGAAGCGCACGGGTAAAAAGAATTTCGTCATCGTGGACGCCGCGATGAACGATTTGATCCGTCCGGCGTTCTACGATTCGTATCACGAAATCGTGCCGCTCAGAAAAATGAGCGGCGCGATGATTCCATCCGATGTCGTCGGCGGCATCTGCGAATCCGGCGATTATTTCTGCAAGGAACGTCCGCTGCCGAAATTGGGCGAAGGCGACGCCATCGCTTTGTTGAGCGCGGGCGCCTACGGCTCGGTCATGGGTTCAAATTACAACGCGCGTCCGCTGCCAACGGAAGTTTTGGTGAACGGCAGAAAATTCGCCGCCGTGCGCGAGCGCCAGGCCGTGGCGAAAATCTGGGCGGACGAAAAACTCGCGCCGTGGCAGGAATAGTGGGACTGGCTTCCAGCCTGTCAGTTTTGTAACAAAAACAGAAATGAGAATGAGCAGGCAGGCAAGATGCCTGCCCCACTACTTTTCCATCTGCCCGCGCGTGACGCCGAGCTGGTTCATGAGCTTCAACTCGCGCCACAATTGCGTCCCGTCAATTTCACCGCGCAAAAGCTGTCGGTATCTGGTGATGGTGCGCTCGACGGTTTCCGGCGCTTCGTCCAGAAATTCCACCCGGAAATGCCGCACGCCGAGTTCGATCATTTTGGAAATATATTCCGCGCCGGTCTGCGTCTGCGAATTGAAGACGGTGTTGCGGCAGCCGGCGTCCGCCTTGAGCGCGTGTTCCGCGCCTACGCGGTCGCGTAGTTTGACGACGCGCGTGTCGCATGGCCGGCCGCAGTTCGTGTAATCCGTGCCGCTGGTCAGGAACGCGCAAAACACGCAGTGCTCCATGTGAAACATCGGCATGTGCTGGTGAATCGTGACCTCGAACCATTCCGGCGGCGCGGATTGCAGCAAGGCTTCGAGCTGCGTGAAATTCAAATCGTAGGACGGCGTGATTTGTTCCAGGCCGAATTTATTTTTGAAATAGTCCGCTGAAAAGCTGTTGGCAATGTTGAGCGAATAATCTCCGCGCTTGCGTTCGTTCGCGAAAAATTTCAGGTGGTCGTAATTGCGGACAAGATAGCCGTCGGCGTTTGACGACAAAACCTGTTTCAAAATCCATTCCTCGCCGGTTTTGAAAATGCGCGGCGGGGCGACGAAAATTTCCGGTTTCCGGTTTCCGGTTTCCGATTCACAGACTTGCGCTGCGTGAAATGCCGTGACGGCCTCGCGATACTTTTTCGGGTCTTCAAATTCGCAATAGACCGTTTGCACGCCGCATTTCAGCGCGGCTTCGAGCTGCGGCAGGCTGCGGACGAGGACAGTCAGCGCAGGACAGGCGTCGCGCTTGTTTCCAATTTTCTGATCTGATTTTTGAGACAGGCGCGACGCCTGTCCTACGTTAAAAATCCACCGCTTCGGTTTTGCGCGGAGCGTTTCCAGTTCAGCCGCCACTTCCCGCCGCAAGCGGTTCAGTTCGCTGACCGGCAGCATCACATCGCCGGACAGAAAATTTTTCAGTTCGCCGAGCTTGAACGGCGTGCCGCCGAGCCGGCCAAGTTGTTCGCGCAATTTTTCTTCCGTCAGCGGAATTCTTTCGGCTTTCGCCAGCGGCATGGCCGATTCAAGTTTCGCGACATTTCCAAATTCGTCGCGAGCGATGAGCGTGAGAGGTTTTCCGCAAACGCCGTGAACTTCGATTTCAACTGGCCGCTGAAATTTCGGCGCGTCGCCGGCAAAGCTCTGGCGCAGGCGCTTGTC
This sequence comes from uncultured Bifidobacteriaceae bacterium, assembly GCA_964538105.1. Lineage (GTDB taxonomy): Bacteria > Verrucomicrobiota > Verrucomicrobiia > Limisphaerales > UBA11358 > UBA11358. The sequence goes on along the minus strand of CAZIFP010000069.1, from coordinate 3,057 downwards.
GAGTTCCGGGTCATTTGTCTTCCAAAGTTTGTCGCCGACGTGGACGCGGTTGAAATCAATGTCACCGTGGCCGAAATGCAATTCAACAAGCTCCTTGTTTCCGCTTTCCGATTTCCGCCTTTCGATTTGGTAAATTCTCCCGCCTTCCTCTTTTTCGTCCGGCCTGCCCGCGTCGAACACCACGCCGTCGCCGAGCTTGAGCGGCGCTTCAAGCTTCAGGAAAATTCTTTCATTCTGCACGCGGGAAATTTCGCCGAGAAACACACCGCGCTTTTTGCCGAAGCGCGCGTGGACGAGCTGCTGGTTGTTGACGCCGCCGAACCAGCCGATGTAAAGGCCGCGAGAAAACGCCATCTCCATTTCATATTTGCGATCTACGATTTCGGATTTACGAGCGGGCTGGTTTGCGGCGCGTAAATCGTCATTCGTAAATCGTAAATTATCCAAAGCTTCGCGATAAACTTTCGTGATGTTCGCGACATATTCCGGCGATTTGAGCCGGCCTTCGATCTTCAGCGACGCGACGCCGGCGCGGATCAAATCCGGCAAAACGTCCAGCCCGGCCAAATCCTGCGGACTTAATAAATATCTTTTGTCGCCGAGCGGAACCTGCTTGCCGTCGGCGATCAAATCGTAAGGCATACGGCACGCCTGCGCGCATTCGCCGCGATTCGCCGAGCGGCCGCCGAGCGATTCGCTCGTGAGGCATTGGCCGGAATAGGCGACGCACAATGCGCCGTGGACGAAAACTTCCAAAGGCATGGTAGCCGCGTTTGTGAAAACGCGGTCCGCGCTTTCACAAGCGCGGCTACAAGCTGCACCTTGAATTTTCTCAATCTCCTTGATCGAACATTCGCGCGCCAGCACGACCAGATTGCAGCCAAGTTCGCGGGCAAATTCCACGCCACCCGCGCTCGTCACCGTCATTTGCGTCGAAGCGTGAATTGGAAAATCGGGCGACAATTTTCGGATCAACCTGCAAATGCCGACATCCTGAACAATCGCCGCGTCAACTCCGGCGGAAATGATTGCGCGAAGATATTTTTCCGCGTCGGCAATTTCATTTTCGAAAACCAATGTGTTAAACGTGACGTAACCTTTCACGCCGCGCCGGTGCAGAAATTCAATCAGTTTCGACAAATCAGCTTCCGTAAAATTATGCGCGCGCATCCGGGCGTTGAATTTTTCCAGGCCGAAATAAATCGCGTCCGCTCCGTTTTCGACGGCGGCTTTGGCGCAATCCCAATCGCCGGCGGGCGCGAGCAATTCCGGCAGGCGCGGCAATTTGGCCGGGCTGCCTGCACTCTTTTCGGATTCAATTGGAACGGTTGAAACCATCTGGCAGGTAGCTTAACCGAAAAACCGCGTCAAAACAAAATCCGTTTCCGCGCGCAGAACATTTGCAATCGCGCCCGGCGGCATTAAACTAAATGCTGTGAACGATGAATTTTCGGCCGCGGCTTACTGGCAGGGCGATTTCGATGAAAACGGTCTGCGCGCGTGGGCGGAGCATCTGCGGGCGCAGCTTGGCGAACGGCCAGTTTCGCTCGGGCTGGTTTTCATGTCGCCGCGATTTTTCCCGCACGCGCAGGCGACGCTGGAAATTTTGCGCGTCCACGCCCGCATCCCGCTGCTCGCGGGCTGCTCCAGCACCAGCCTGATCGCCGGCTCAAAGGAAATCGAAAATGCCACCGGCATCGTCCTCGCGCTTTATTCGCTGCCCGGGGCGGAGTTGAAAGGTTTTCGTTTCACGCAAGCGCAAGTTGAAGAGGCCGACGGTCAAAATTACTGGCCGCTGGAATCCGGCGTGGAACCGAAGCGCACGAACGGCTGGCTCGCGTTCATTGACCCTTTTCATCTGGACGCGGAAAGCTGGATCCGTTCGTGGAACGAATCGTTTGCGCCGCTGCCGGTTTTCGGCGGGCTTGCGAGCGGAATTTTTCAAGACCAGACGACTCAAGTTTATCTGAACGGCGAAGTTTTCGAGGACGGCGGCGCGGCCATTTCCGTCGGCGGCGCGGTGAAATTATCCGGCGTCATTTCGCAAGGCTGCACGCCGATTGGCGACACTTGGACGCTGACACGCGTCGAACAAAATTTGATCCATCAAATCGCGAACCGCCCGGCCTATGCGGTGCTCGCCGACACGGTTCAAAAACTTTCGCCCGCCGACCAGCAGAAGGCGCGTGGCAATCTTTTCATCGGCCTCGTCGTGAACGAATACCTTGAGGATTTTCACCGCGGCGATTTTCTCGTGCGCCAGCTCATCGGCGGCGACCCGAATTCCGGCGTGCTGGCGGTCGGCGCGATGCCGCGCGCGGGGCAGACGATGCAATTCCAGCGGCGCGACGCGGCGGCGGCGAGCGAGGACATGCGCGAACTGCTGGAGCGCGCGAAGGCGAAAATCGGCGGCGCGACCATTTACGGCGGCTGCCTGTGCTGCTGCAACGGTCGCGGCAAAAATCTTTTCGGAACGCCGGATCACGACGCCGAACTGGTCCAGAAGGAAATCGGCCCGCTCGGCCTCGCCGGATTTTTCTGCAATGGCGAAATCGGCCCCGTCGGCGAAAAAAATTATCTGCACGGGTTCACCGCCTCGCTCGCGCTGTTCGTAAAAAAATGACCGCAACGCGCCCGGAAAATCGCGGACGGGCATAATTCGCCATTGCATTTGCCCGTCGAAGCGTCATTCTGATTTCAAAATGCCAGAGGAACAACAGCCCGAATCCGGCGGCCAGCCGCCCGCAAAAAATTTACGCCCGCGCCGTCGGGGCCATCGCGGCGGACGCGGACGCCGCCGTCCCGCGCCAGCCGTTCCGGTTTCCGGGCAACCGGCGCAACTGGCGCAATTGGAATCTTCGGCGAGCCAAATTGAACCGCCAATTCGCCTGAGCGAGGAGTCGCCGGTGCGCCCCGAGCCATCGAAGCCAAAATTTCAATCCGTTGTTCCTGCTCCAATTGAACCTCCGGAAGAAAAATTCCGCCCCGCGCCGCACGAAAGCCATCCGGACGGTTCGGCCATCAGCCAGGCCATTGGTGAAGTGACGGAAATTGTCG